>JALCZJ010000031.1 GCA_022690815.1 Ferrimicrobium sp. | reverse complement strand
CTACGAGAACCTCGAGCAACTAGACGAGGCCATTCGTGCGTTCAACCGAGAGATCAATGGTAAGGTCCACACGAGTTCAGGCAAGATCCCAGCCCTCGTACTTGACGAGGAACGATTCCTGTTCTCTCCACTGCCGGCTACGCCGTATGTGGCCGCCTATGGGGTGATGCGCAAAGTTGAGGCCAACATGGGCATCGTACGCTATCGTCGCTGTGGATACTCGGTCGATCCCGACTTGCGAGGATCCACTGTCTATGTCCGTGAGGTTGGTGATGAGGTAGTGATTGGACTTGCTCACCAAATGAGACACATCACTCTGCTTAGCTATGCGGCTTGAACCCTAGACCCTTGTTCGAACTGAATCGGCGAGAGATACTTGATCCCCGAGTGTCGTCGCGTCTTGTTGTACCAGTTGATCCAGTCAAAGATTGCGGTCCTTGCCTCCCCTCGTGTGCTACAGGTTGTGCGTGTTCCCCCTGGCCAACCCCCTTCCCTCCACTACCTCCGCAACCGGTTCCCCGGTCTTGTTCGGCAGCTTCGTAGGTACTACGGAGTTGTCTGACTTCCCGCGCTCGTTCATCTCAGGCGTACGACCTTGGTCTTCCCTCGAGCGGTCCGACTGGTGATCAACCAGCCGGGCACGTGCGGGATCTCCCGGTTCTCGCGCATGGAGGTTCCGTACATGCCATGGTCCTCTGAGCGCGCGGGGCCCACCAACAACTCGCGATAGCGCTGCTGGTGGCGTTGCCTTCCGTTTCCTTAGACAACGTCGGCGCCCCGGATTCGCTGATTACGCGCCTCAATAGCCCGGCCTGCACGTGCCCCTGTCAACGCTTCACCAACGCCCTCGCGGACGCCGACGCATGACTCGGGGTCATCGTGGTTCGCTCAACCTTCGATGCAGAGCTCTTTCATCTGCTCCACCATGCCGGTTGATCCCGGCGCTCCCAAGGTTCGCTCCATATCATTGCACGCTCGTATGGGTTTCACTCCACCAAGGCTACCCTCGCAATCGTGATGCTAGCTTGTGGACCGAATGACTTGAAGCTACCCTATAAAAGGACCAGTTGATCAACATGAATGTCAGTCGAGCCATCTCATCTATGACACCAGGAGCGTTCTTGACCCCCGCCAAAACAGAGCCGACCCCATCCCGCCCGCACAGCCATGCAAATCGACCGAGGTCCAACAGCCCGGATTCCAAGCCCAGCCAGTGCGGACCCATCACCCAGGCAAGAACTCTACATGACTTTCTAATAGCAACGGCACCGCACCGCGCCTACAATACCAGCCACCATGTGATCGCACAAAGCAACCCACCAGCCGAGGTTAGCTCCCACCTTGACCATCATCCGTAGGAGTGGAGAGCTCGTCATCAGCCCCGAGGCCTGCACACAAAGCCCTTGCCTGTTGATTTATCCGTTCGACCTGTGTCCGCACTGCCGACAAACCGGGCTCCGTCTTAAGGAGCTCCTCATAGATGCGCTTAGCGGTTACTAAGTCACCCGAGAACCGTGCCGTATCCGCTGCGCCTGCTTTCGCACGCCAGCGCGGAATAAGAGAATCAAAACTCACCATACCCCGATAAGTCACAGACGTGGACTGAGCACGATCGAACGCTTGACGCGCCGAAGCAAGGAGCTTCGTCATCGCCACCAGATCGACCCGACCCTTTGCGTACCAGATACCAGGAAACTCAGGGTTTACCGCGACCCCGCGATTCGCTACAGCTCGAGCCTCCTCGATCCGTTCCTCCTTAAGCAACGCCTCTACCAGCAGAACCCGAACCTCAGAACCCCGCGCGTACCACGAAAACTCGCGCGAAAGCGTCTCCGCTCGGTACAACGCCGTGATCGCGTCCTGTGTCCTGCCCGCGAACAATAACTCCCTACCCAAAAACCCCCAAGCACCAACATCCTCGGGATTATCTTGAACAGCAGCCCTCAACAAGCCGATATTGCGCTCCAGCTTTCCTTTCGCCAACATGACATCAGGCTGGTAGCCAGTGTGCTTCAGTCGTACATTTACCGCCAATCGTGGAATGCGCCCTTCACCATCCGCATACTCAGGCGCCGCAACCAGTTGCTCATGAATGCGCCCCTCCCAGTGGAATCCAAAACGATTCGGGTGCATCCGAGACATGTCGAAATTAGGCTCGAGCCTCCCACCAACATCGTTTACCTGCACGATGCGCAGCGTCAACGCACGATCCAAAGACCCATACAGACCCGCAACTGTGTGGGGAGCATCAACATCTGCGGGCTCAAGCCATTCATCCGCGTCAATCCACAGGACCCAGTCACTCTTAACGTGCTCCAGTGCGAAGTTTCGCGCTTCAGCAAAACTACCCGTCCACGAGAAGGTATAAAAGTCACAACCAAGCTGACGTAGCACATTCACGGTGTCATCAGAGCTTCCCGTATCCACGACGACGACCTCATCGACTGCGCCGTCCAACGATTCCACGCACCGCCGTATGCCATCAGCCTCATCCTTTACGATGATGGCCGCGGCAACAGAGACATCAGGCACCTTGAGTAAATCGGCCAACCATGGCTCAACATCGTCCTTTGCAACCGACCCCAATCGGGCCCAGACGGGACCGACCCAGTCCGCCGAGGGATCCAACAACCAACCCCGTCGGTAACACAGCCAAGCCCCATACTGCACACCAGTGCGCTCCAACACCTCCCCGAGAAAAACCCAGGCCTGTGCAAATCTCGGATCCCGCTCGAGGATCGCCTGCAATTCCTGACGAGCCCTGGAATACTCCCCCTCCAAGATTAGGTTGCGGACTCTCCCTACCTCTTCAAATGATGACTCACCCACCTTGACTCCCACACCCTCGCATTCGATAATTCAACAACACATACACATCACACAGTACAAACCAATCCAGCGAAACCCGCTACCAAATCACCTAAGAGGACAAGCGCGACTTCACCCAAAAAGCAGAAGAAGCCCCATAAGGGGCTCCTTCTACAAATAGCCGACTAATTAGCCAATGGAACCAAAGGGATAGTTCCCGGCCCCGATATTTCAAGGACATCCGCCATGGGATAGCCAAGCGAGGTAAGGTCGCTAGCGCTAACCTGAATCAGGCTGGTCCCAGATGAAACCCAGTAACTACCAGCCGCCGAACCGTCAAGAACCTGCACAACAGTTCCCATAGCTGGCGCAGTCGGCTCCATTTGAGACGCACTAAGACTACTTAGCGCGACCTGAGGCCAATGAGCCATCAAGGACTCACCCATATACTTCGCAATCGACACAAGATCCCCGGGGTTAGCAACGGGAATAGCTACGCCACCTACCCACTCGTAAATGCCCGTGGACCCAGAAGCCTGCCAGAATGAGCCATTAGCCTCAACACTAGCCGCCATAGGCACGGTAGCACTCGACGGAGCCATGGTCATCATGGCCAAATCAGCCTGCGGAATCTCTACGACATCCTTGGCCGAGTAGCCATCCGACATGAAGGTCGCAGGGCTCGCGATGTGGTAGAGGTCCCCGCTCGCCCCTACAACGTAGATCGGAGCAAGGATAGCACCACTCTGCACCCCTTGAACAAGAGTACCCTCTGTCAGGGTGTCACCACTTGCGAAGACATCACTAGATGGAACCCCTACCGTTTGTTGCGTTGGGTTGCCCTCAGCCTTCTCGATCACCGCAGCATCCGGAACATTGGGCAGATGGAAAGCATACATGCCAGCCCAAACATAAAGGCTCCCATTGACGTTCGCGATAGAACCATTCGCCATCGCCTGAGGCGAAGCCGCACTTGGGGCCGTCAGTAGGCCAGACTCTAGCGAATCCGCGGTGGCCGTCAAGGTAGCCGTGTAATCACCTGAAGCTAGCGGGTTGAAGACACCGTCAACTGTTATATCGATGGTAGCACCCGACGGAATAGCCTTGGTCAGAGTCAACGTTGCCGTATCACCGTTGACGGAAACCGCTGGTACCTGCGAATCGGCCGACGTTGTTAGATCAGTTATATTGTAATCTGACGCCTCTAGCGGCAGAAACGCAGCGCTACTACCACTCGTGGCAGACAAGCTCAGAGTGCTACCCGAAGCAAGACCAGTGGCGAGCTCAATGTTGCTGAACGTCCAATTTGCAGGAACACCAACACCAGATGTGGAAGCAGACACAACCATACCGGAAGTCGCAGTCGAACCCAACGTCAACATCGCAGTGCCAGGATTCTCAAATCCTGTGGACAGTGACACCGTCACGCTGGCCGACGGCAACGGAACGCTCTGTAAGGTCAACGAATACTGGTCCCCCGATGCAAGCGTCACAGAACCAGCACCACTAGAATTTTGCCCTGCACCGAAGCTTAGGAAGCCCTCCGACACACCCGTAGTAACATCCATCAAACTACCCACAACGGGTCGGGAATCAGATGACAAACCAAGACCCGCAACCGTTAGCGAAGTTGTCCCACTAGCAAAGTTGACAAAATCAACCGTAACAGTGGAGGTAGCATTCGCATAAGGATTCGATGCCGTGACGCTGGTAACGTCTTCGTCTACACCCCAAGTGGTAGCGCCAGTTTGATAGCCATAAGTACCTTCATTGAAGGTGCCACTACTTGCAGTACCAGAATATGTAGCCTCAACTACCCCTGGACCAACACTCTTGATTGGTACATCAAGTACCCAAGTACCCGACGGTACCGTTGTGCCAGAGTCAGCCTTGATGCTAACTGAACCGCTAGCTGCACTACTAATTGTCACACCAGATGTGTATGACGTTCCATCCACCGTCAAGGTGGCCGAACCAGTCGAAATGTCAGCGGAAGGGATAGCACCTAAAGAACCACTAATATCAGCGCTTAGTGTAAAACCAATTGTGTCGCCTGACGACAACTTTTTACCCTTAAGAAAAGTGTACTCAGCAACAGTTACCTGACCTGGGTCTGTCGGGTCTGACAGAGACAACCCGGCAGGGGTAGTTGTGGAACCGGACGCCGTCACACCGAGAGAAGTTGTATCAACTTCTGGAGTAATCGTGCTAGTCGCCACATCAGTACTGTTCGTTACTCCGCGCAAAACGAAGTCAAGAGTATTCCCACTGCTAATAGTTACACTTGTAGAGCCAGCAGGGAGTGTGACCGAAAAGTCTTTATCAGCGCTTACATACGTAAGAGTAAGAAGCTGACCTGTGGTAGAATCGTACACTTCACCTGTTGAGGTTCCGCTAAAGCTCCAAGGGGCTGATGACTGCTCTTTGAATGTAAAGGTATCCGTCCCAGTCACCGCTACGGTAGTGGTGGCAACGAGATCAAAACTCAAAGTATTGGACTGGCCAACCTCGCTGTTGCTCTGATAAATTGGGGCTGCCGCCGTTGGAGCGGCAACAGTACCGATCTCCACCGAGGCAGTCAGCGTCTTCGAAGCAGTCGACTGCGCATAAGCCGTGCCCCCTGCGCCGAGTGTCATCATGCCAAGCGTACCTAGTGCGAGTGTAGCCCCGCTAGCAAGTGCGGCAAACTGTCGCCCCGACCTCTTACGGTTTTTCGAACCGGAAATTTCCATTACTTACTTTCCTCCTGCTTTCGACATCGGACTACCAACAGTCAACATCGGATGATACTACCCTAGCTTAACCCAAACCCTGCCAGAAAGGCAATATTTCTCGAAATTTCCTCCGTCAATCATGCGAAGCCTCGCACACAAACGCTTTGGCTCCTACAACCACCTTATCCACGATATCGCCATCCATGTTGGCTGTCAAGCACCACTGTGCCCCGAACCAGCGAATTGATGAACCACATCCCGTAAGAGACCAGTCCTCACCCTCGAGCCGACCCACCGACCCACTACAGATCATCACTGTGCACGACCAGTTGATTTGATTCTGCCGCCGAGTTCACTCCCCAGATACTCACGGCTCGAACGAAAGGCCCAACTGTGCATTCGAGGGTCTCGTGGGGTTCACGATGTAGTAACGATAAGTCCAACGTGACCCATTCGTGACCATGGGATACGCTCTGGGCGTTAGTCCTCGTTCGGTGTTGATCCGGCAGACATCGCGCCTGTCGCACGAGGCGAGATCGTCATGAATCAGACCAGCATCGCCCCATGCGGGCCCGAGTCACTGCTAGCCGCTAAGTCCTCTTGATGATCGCGAACTACCCTCGATTCGGATCATGATCAAAGTGGTGACCTGAAAGAAGCTCATAGAGACGAATACCGTCTAAACAGAGCTGTTCGCCCAGCTGATCAAGGCCCAGAGTCTCGTGCGCAGCCGATGATCGCGCAAGCACAGCGAGTTGTCGTTGGTAGAACCCTGGCCCCAACCACAACATTGGGTCACTATCTCCAACGGAGAGCGTCGAGTTCGTAACACCTATCGGCTCCCCGATGAGAAATACCTCACTCCCATTTACGCCAAACTCAAAGACGGTCGAGGCCAACACGACCTCGTATTCACTAAGCCAGGATGACAGATCACGAAAGATGGTAAGAGCACTCATCTTCATTTGAGCCAAGAGCTTGGCGTTGATCATCTCTGTGACTGCGCTCGACGAAAGCTCCTTAAAACTGTTGTCGGCCGCTAACCTTACTGGTGTGATCAAGGGTGTGGAGAACTCTTCGTCACCAACAATGACAGCGTTGGCTTGTACCTCGTCTTGGTCATCAAGATCTTGTATCTCGATAGACCGACATGCGACCATCAACAGCACCGGAACCGGTTCACACCACTTCACCTCGAGCTCCTGATGGCTCTGAGAGTCCTTGACCGGCAAGAGATAGGTAGCAAACCTCTTGTTCAGGTGCTCGAGCACCACGGTTGCCAACGCAGTGCGTATGCGTCCAAATCCCGGCACCGGCTGCGAAGTTGGCCATCCTGGCAAGACGACGGCATCGGTCTTAACCTCGCGCATTCGGTCGAGCTCATCGGCCAGGTCATAGAACTTCCTGCCAGGGTTGACGTCCAACAGCGTTGGATCCTCGAGTTCCGCCACTCTCATCCCTCTCATCTTTGCAAACCCGTTACCACGTTCAAACGCTACGTCTCACGCGACTCGACATCGCCCGAAACCTCGCTTGATGACAGCTGCCCATTCCCACGACGGTCGATCGCACACGTGGGCAACCACAACGACTCTAGTACGAACGATCACTTGCTAACCCATGGACATCTAAAGGGCCACTGTCATCTCGCGCGGTGCCTGATTAACACCCAAGCAGACTCTCCCCATCGGCAATTGCCGAAACAGCTCATCGTTCGATCACAAGAAGGCGTTGGCTCTGGTGCATCTCGCGTAAAATCAACCAGGCACCAAAGACACCACCAAACAAGAAGAGGCCAACAACCCCGTGCAACACCACGTAGCAAAGTCGGAGACCACGGCAGCGAGCAGCATCACTCACAAACCAGACGAGCACCGCTCTCGGGGTCAATCCAGCAGAGAAAGAACCGGCTCGCACTACCTTCCAAGCCGTGGCTTCTGATCACAGAACGCAGTCAGTGCCTTCGCTGGCGAACTGCGCTTCGCGGCATTGAGGCGAAGCACCGTGGTCGGCAAAGCGGTATGCACAACTTTGCAATCTCGCAAGTATCGCCAATCCCAGCTCTGCGGATTATGGTGCGTTCCCTCGTCGATTCCACGGGAAAAGGCCAGCATCTCTCGCGGATCCGGCCCCCGATGATGGGTTGTTCCCACCACCTCACTCGATCACTACCATATCCCCCACACCATCAACCGTAACCGTCGACCCCTCCGGGAACTTACCCGAGAGGATCGCAACCGCAATGGGGTCGCCTACCATCTTTTGAATCACACGCTTGAGGGGTCGTGCCCCAAAGGCTGGGTCATAGCCCTGGGTGGCCAAAATTCGCTTGGCATCATCGGTCACGACGAGTTCGAGCCGACGATCGGCCAATCTGGCCCTCAAGACATCGAGTTGCAAATCCACGATCCTGGTCAGGTCGGCCTCGGTGAGGGGAGCAAAGCGGATGATCTCGTCGATCCGATTGACGAACTCGGGCTTAAAGAAGAGTCGAGGATCCTCCGCCAGATTCGATGTCATGATCAGAATGGTGTTGGTGAAGTTCACCACCCGACCCTGACCATCCGTCAAGCGTCCATCGTCAAGGATGGCTAAGAAGATGTTAAAGACATCCGAGTGTGCCTTCTCGATCTCATCGAAGAGAACCACGCTATAGGGACGACGCCTCACCGCCTCGGTGAGCTGTCCCCCTTCGTCATAACCGACATAACCAGGGGGAGCTCCGATGAGTCGAGCGACCGAGTGACGCTCTTGGTATTCGGACATATCGATACGGATGACGGCGCGCTCATCATCAAAGAGGTACTCAGCTAACGCCTTGGCCATCTCTGTCTTGCCGACACCGGTTGGCCCCATGAAGAGAAAACTCCCGATGGGGCGGTGCGGATCAGAGAGCCCAGCGCGCGAGCGTCGAATGGCATTCGCTACCGCCGAGACCGCCTCATCCTGACCGATCACCCGCTGATGGAGGGCCTCCTCGATGTGGAGGAGCTTCTCCATTTCACTCTCGAGAAGCTTCGCAACCGGGATCCCGGTCGCCTTGGCGACCACCTCAGCGATGTCCTCCGGGTCCACCTCCTCTTTCAGCATTCTGACCCCACCTTGGAAGTCGGCGAGCTCTTGCGTCGCCTGTTCGATCTGGGCGGAAAGACTTGGAATCTGACCGTAGCGAATCTCGGCGGCTCGATCTAAGTTGCCGATGCGTTCGTCGTTGTCGGCATCGGCCTTGAGTTGTTCGAGGCGCTCCTTCATCTCGCGAATCTTGGAGATGGCATCGCGTTCGAGTTGCCACTGCGCATTGAGGGCAGCGAGCTCCTCCCGATCGTCGGCCAACTCACGCTCGATCCGAGCCAGCCGCTCGACCGAGGCCGGATCGCTCTCCTTGGCGAGTGAGATCCGCTCGATCTCAAGCTGGCGGATGCGACGCTCGACGACGTCGACCTCGTTGGGACGAGAATCGATCTCCATCCTGAGTTTGGCCGCGGCCTCGTCGATCAAGTCAATCGCCTTATCCGGGAGAAAGCGGTTGGTCACATAACGATCCGACAGCGCGGCCGCCGCCACGAGCGCCGAGTCCTGGATGCGCACCCCGTGGTGCACCTCGTAGCGCTCTTTGAGGCCCCGCAGGATGCCGATGGTGTCCTCGACCGACGGCGGTGCGATGATGAGCTGTTGGAAGCGACGCTCGAGGGCCGGGTCCTTCTCGATGTACTTGCGATACTCATCGAGTGTGGTCGCCCCGATCATCCGTAACTCTCCTCGGGCCAGCATCGGCTTTAACATGTTGGAGGCGTCCATCGACCCCTCGGCGGCACCGGCACCGACCACGGTGTGCATCTCATCGATGAAGGTGATCACCTCGCCGTTGGAGTCCTTGATGGCCTTCAAAACAGCCTTGAGCCGCTCCTCAAACTCACCACGGTACTTTGCTCCGGCCACCATCGAGCCGAGATCCAAGGCGATCAGTCGCTTGTTCTTCAGGCCCTCCGGGACGTCACCCTCGACGATACGGCGGGCGAGCCCCTCGACAATCGCGGTCTTACCCACCCCTGGCTCCCCGATCAGTATCGGGTTGTTCTTGCTCCGGCGTGAGAGGATCTGGATGATGCGGCGGATCTCCTCATCGCGACCGATGACCGGATCGATCTTGCCGGCTCGAGCATCGGCGGTGAGATCACGGCCGTACTTCTCGAGTGCCTGGAGGGTCTCCTCCGGGTTTTCACTCGTCACCCGATTATCCCCTCGGACCTCCTTCAAGGCGACCTTGACCTGATCCGCCGTGACCCCAAAGACGGTGGGAAGCTCAAGCAACAGGTGTTCGACGGAGAGATAGGAGTCGCCCATCTCCTGACGGGATGTATCGGCCGCCTCAAGCGTTGCGATGAGGGCCGATGAGAACTGCGCCTGCCCTCCATAGGACTTCGGCAGCTTGCCGATCGCCTCGAGCAACTTGTTGCGCGCAGCGCCAATCTGGACGCCGAGTCGCTCAAGGATCGGCAGCACAATCCCGTCGGGTTGTCCCAACAGCGCGACCGCCAGGTGCTCCTTGGTCACCTCCGGGTTTGAGTTTCGCCGCGCGAGCTCAATCGCTGCCTCGATGGCCTCCCTGGTCTTTACCGTCCACGTGCTTTGATCCACCTGTTCACCTCACTTCTTCCTTCACTACAGCGCAACCGCTACTCGACCTCGCGGTCACGTTCTCGCTCTGGCCATCGACCCACCATGGGCCGAACCGTTCTTCCAATCCATCGTGGCTCGCTCATCTCGGTTGATGCACGATGCCCGTCGCCTACCATCCTGATCAGCTGGCTCGACCCTGTCAAGGGCCAAAGGACCATTGTGCACAATGCGACTCGCCCTTGGCCGATCCCCCTCATCCATCACCCTTCCTGTTGGCCCTCGCCCCCGGCATACGATCACGTTGGTCTCGCCGAGACCTTCACCAAGACCCTTGCTGCCTCTCCAACGTCAAGCGACCTTCGATCGAGGGTCTCACCACTGCGTCGCTCACAACGCTCAAGCCCATCCCGTTCGTTCGGATCTCTCGCTCGCATATCTTTGCCTGGGGACTTGTTGAAGGGTCATGGACGATGACTCATCAGGAAGCCGTCGTCTGGTTCGCTCTTTGGATCACTAGCTCCGTGGATGACTGGCTCGTCTCATCGATAATTCACCCCACCTCCCAATGGCCAGAGTGCTGGATCATGTATCTACCGGGTGTCATCTGCCACCTTTGTCGGTCAGGCTCTCATCCCCTCAAACGATCAGCGCGGCCCCTGCCTTAGGACGCGAGGGTTAGAGTCAGCGCCTGAGTTGGACGCTCTTGACGTGAACCACCGCCTGCGAGAGGGGAACGAGATCACGGCGATAGTGTCGATGAATCTCCTTCTCCCGCGCACGGGCGAGTTCGCGTTCTCGCTCGAGTTCGGCTCGCAACTCGGCCAACTCAGCTTCGAGCTCGATCACCCGGCGAACACCCTCGATGTTGAGACCAGCGTCGGTCAACTCAGCGATCCGTCGCAGTCGAGCCAGATCGTGATCGCTGTAGCGACGCGAACCGCCACCGGTGCGGTTCGGCTCGAGCAGTCCACGCCGTTCATAGACACGCAAGGTCTGTGGATGCATACCGGCCAGTTCAGCGGCTACTGAGATCACATAGATCCCACGACCGCCAAAACCGCCATCACCACTCCTGCCAATCGAGCCCAAGCCTGCGCCCGCCGTCACATTTTCGTCACCGCCAATGGCATCGCGTCGGGTCTGATCTCCGATCTCACTCGCCATCTTGCCTCTAGCCTCCTACCTTCTCTTGTCCTCGTCTTGCTTGCACACCATCCCCAAAGACCTTGTGATAGTCCTGCAGGTACTTCTTCTGTCTCGCGTCGAGCGCCTCCGGCACCACGATGTCGACCGTCACCAAGAGGTCTCCGAAGGCGTTCTTCTTCCGTGGGTTCGGTAACCCGCGGCCTCGAACCCGAAACGTCTGGCCAGCATGGGTCCCGGCCGGAATCTTGAGCGTCACCGGGCCCGTCAACGACGGAGCCGTAACGGTTCCACCAAGGGCAGCGTCAGCAAAGCTGATCGCGACCTTGGTGGTCAGGTCTGCACCCTTTCGACCAAAGCGGGGATCGGAGTCGACGTGCACCTTGACCATGAGATCGCCGGCCGGGGCTCCGCTCTTGCCTGGAGCGCCCTTGCCACGGACCCGAATCGTCTGTTCAGGCTCCACACCTGCCGGGATCCTGACCTTGACCGTGCGCGCACGGTGTTCGGTACCGGTTCCCTTGCACGCGGTGCACGGGTGCTCGATGATCAGCCCTCGACCATGACAGGCCGGACAGGGCTGGGAAAAGGAGAAGAACCCCTGGTTGTCTGAGACCGATCCAGAGCCGTTGCACCGGGCACAGACCTTTGGCACCGTTCCCGGGGCCGCACCGGTCCCGTTACACACCGAACACGAGGTCTCCCCGATCACCAACACCGAAGCGGTTGCACCTTGGGCGGCATCGGCAAAGCTGAGGCGCACCTCGGCACTCTGGTCCTCCCCACGCTTGGGGCCACTCGAGCGTTTGCCACGGTTGAACAGGTTCCCAATCAGGTCGCCAAGATCTTCTGCATGGACGTTGAAGTTACCATTGGCTCCAGGGTTACCACCCATACCGCCCACACCCGAGGCCATCGGTCCAAGCCGACGAACCTCGTCATACTCCTTGCGTTTGGTGGCGTCGCCGAGGACGTCATAGGCGGCCGAGACCTCCTTGAACTGCTCCTCGTGACCTGCGTTCGAATCCGGGTGGTACTTACGAGCCAGAGCCCGATAGGCCTTGGTGATCTCCTTGTCGGTCGCCGTCGAAGGCACGCCAAGCACCTTGTAGTAGTCCTTCTCGAACCACTCGCGCTGTGGTGGCATCAGTTACCTCCATCTCTCACGAACCGGTGACCTTCACCATGGCCGGTCGCAGTGTCTGTCCCTGCCAACGATAGCCAGCCCGAAAGACCTCCGTCACCGTGGGCTCACCGTCACCGTCATCGTGGGCGACGGCTTCGGCCTCTTCAGGATCGAACCGCTTACCCATCGGTTCGATCACCTCGAGACCCTCTTTAGCGAGCACCTCAATAAATGAGGCACTGATCTGTGAAAGTACCGAGGCGACCTCGTCTGAACCAGTGTCAGAGGTCGCATGGGCGAGCGCGAGCGTCAACGTATCGAGCGCAGGCAACAGCTTGATCACCAGGTTCCGTGTCCCAGCGGCACCGAGTTCACTCTGCTGTCTAGCGACACGCTTCTTATAGTTATCAAAGTCCGCTTGGAGTCGCTGGAGAGACTCAAGATACGAGTCTCGCTCTCGCGCGAGCTCAGCCGTAGGATCGGTGACCTCTGGCTCAAAGTCAAGCGCGTCGAGGTCAAACTCCCCTTCAACCGCTTGACCCTCATACACCTGGTCACCGTCTGTGCCGCTTGCACCATGGTCATGTGATCCATGCGGTGCTTCCTCTCCTCGGGGCTCCTCATCTTCGCTCACTCCGACGCCCCCGGGGTGTCCTTGAGACCCGCCGCCAGGAGAGGATGGGGTCTCTCTGCTGAGAGACCCCCCTTCCTCGGCGCTGTTTACATCTCCTTGGGGCGCTCGGGTCTTGGATTCAGGACCATCACCGGATCCGGATCCGCCGGCGCCAGATCCGCTCGTACCAGAATCCTTGGGGCCAGCCTCAGAAGCCGCGTCCTTGACGCCTGAGCCCCTAGCACCCGAGTCCCTTGCTGAGCTGGCTTGGCCACCCTGTGTCTGTTCGTTGTCGAATTTTTCATCGGCCATGCGCATCACTCCTTGGGTTCATCAACGATCTCAGCATCGACGACGTCGTCGTCGCCACCCGTTGCGTCGCCACTGGCGTCACTTGGTCCAGCGGTGGCGTCACCAGCGCTGCTAGCTGAGGCCTGCTTAGAGGCCTCCTCATAGAGTCGCTGGGTGAAGCTCTGTGAGGCGGACATGAGAGCGTCGGTTGCCGACTTGATAGCAGCGATGTCGGTGCCATCGAGTGAATGCTTGACCTCGTTCAAGGCCTCGGTAACCTTGTCGCGCTCTGGGCCCTCGAGCTTGTCTCCCTGCTCGGAGAGCAGCTTCTCTGTCTGGTAGACCAAGGTGTCAGCGTTGTTGCGAACCTCAGCCTCCTCCTTTCGCTGTCGATCCTCCTCGACGTGGGCCTCAGCATCGCGCATCATCTGGTCGATCTCCTCCTTTGAGAGCGCGGTTGTTCCCGTGATGGTGATCGACTGCTCCTTGTTGGTGGCACGGTCCTTCGCCGAGACGTGCACAATACCGTTCGCGTCGATGTCAAAGGTCACCTCGATCTGGGGGATCCCGCGTGGGGCCGGTGGGATGCCAACCAGCTGGAAACGACCGAGAGTCTTGTTGTACGAGGCCATATCGCGCTCACCCTGGAGCACGTGGATCTCGACCGAGGGCTGATTGTCATCAGCGGTGGTGAAGACCTCGGTGCGCTTGGTCGGAATCGTGGTGTTACGTTCGATCAGCTTGGTCATGACACCACCCTTGGTCTCGATACCAAGCGAGAGCGGAGTCACGTCGAGAAGCAGAACGTCCTTGACTTCACCCTTTAGAACACCAGCCTGGATCGCGGCACCGACGGCGACAACCTCATCCGGGTTGACGCCACGATGCGGCTCTTTGCCGGTCATCTGCTGGACGAGATCCTGGATCGCCGGCATACGCGTCGATCCACCAACCAAGACGACATGGTCGACCTTGCCAACGGTAAGTCCTGCATCCTTGATCGCCTGCTCGAATGGTCCCTTGCAGGCCTCGACGAGGTCAGCGGTGAGCTCTTGGAAGCGTGAACGTGTCAGCTTCATCTCAAGGTGCTTTGGCCCCTCTGCCGTTGCAGAGATGAATGGGATGTTGATGGTGGTCTCCAACGAGGCCGAGAGCTCGATCTTGGCCTTCTCAGCCGACTCCTTGAGTCGCTGCATGGCCATCTTGTCACTGCCTAAGTCAACGCCTTCGTTGTCCTTAAAGCTCTTGATCATCCAATCGATGATCCGCTGATCCCAGTCATCACCACCGAGCTGGGTGTTACCAGCGGTCGACTTGACCTCGAAGACGCCGTCGCCGATCTCAAGGACCGAGACATCAAAGGTTCCACCACCGAGGTCGAACACCAACACCGTCTGGTCTTCGGTCTCCTTGTCAAGTCCATAGGCAAGGGCGGCCGCCGTCGGCTCGTTGATGATCCGTAGAACCTCGAGACCAGCGATCTGGCCCGCCTCTTTGGTGGCGGTACGCTGGGCATCGTCGAAGTAGGCAGGAACCGTAATAACCGCTTGGGTGACGGTGTCACCGAGGTAGGCCTCGGCATCCCTCTTGAGCTTGGAGAGGATCCTCGAGCTGATCTCCTGGGGAGTGTACTTCTTCCCATCGATATCGATGGTCCAGTTCGTTCCCATGTGACGCTTCACGGATCGGATCGTCCGATCCGGGTTGGTGATCGCCTGACGCTTGGCGACCTCGCCGACGAGTACCTCGCCAGTCTTTGAGAACGCGACAATCGAAGGTGTGGTTCTTCCACCCTCCGAGTTCGGGATGACGGTTGGATCGCCACCCTCGAGAGCGGAGACGACGGAGTTCGTCGTCCCAAGATCGATGCCTACTGCTTTGGCCACGCGAGCCTCCTTCTAGCTGTTACCAATACTTGAGTGTAAGTATATCAAGTTTTACTACAGTTGGCCTATCAGTTTTATTCCGCATGAGCGAAGAAGGGACCAAAGTCCTCCCCCGAGAAGACACCAACCATTGCAAGCACCACCAGCGCGCTGCCATCCAAGCGTGGCGGTGCCCGGTCACGGTCAACCACAGTACCTGCGAACGATGTAAGCGATCTAAAGAGCCGATCCAACAGACTCGGTCGGCTTGTCTGAGGGCACTGGCGAGTAGTTGCGGTTTACCTGGCGATCGATTGAGGCGGACGTGTGGTCGCTCTGGACGGTGATCGGGCCTGGTAGCGACTGATTGCGACGCTATTAATGAATTATTAATGAATAGAGTAAATACAACAGGCCATCATGATCAACGGTGATGGCGGGTTGATAGGAACAGACTCGATCGGCACACTTCGCGATCTCCTGTGGCACCCAGTGGTAGAGTCCGCGCCTCTCATGCCTACCTCTCGATCGGAAATCTCCTGTTGTGATCAGCGCCACTCAGCAAGATCACATGCTCGCCAGCTCGCCGAGTTATGGACATCAAGGTTGGATTGGGGCCGCACATTCAACACTTCCCTAACAGCAAGCCACCGACCTCCACGTCAGAAGGCGCAACCACTGACTCGTCAAGCATTGCATTTCGCCATAGAAAGCCTTGTGATCAAGAGGCTGCCCGACGTCAGAGAGCCTTCGAATCGGCTTGCACTGTGTCAAACAACGCCGTCCGACTTGGCCATAGAGCCCCCGCCACGGCCCACGGCCCCGTCCAACAAGTCGCTTGGAATAGCCCGCGTGCTGTTCAGGTGTTTTGCATCGGAAGACGCGTACCGTGCGACCGCGATATCGACACCTGGGGTAGCCACTACCCTGGGACGATCTCCTAACGTCGGCTCATCGTAATGACAACGGTCATCTCTCGGGGCGCCATGGTGGTGCGGGCTTTAGTGAGTGCCCACCCGACCGACACTATCATCTGTCCCTACATCGCCAGATCAACACTATGGCATTGCAACTTCCCCCTGTATTGAAAGATCCCAAAAAAGCATTGTTGTCAATCTTGGGCGACCGCCTCGTCACCCAAAGAGTAACAACGTAAGGCAAAGGAACGACCTCTTTCATCGAGTGGCTGATACACAGCAGCTTCGCGCGCTGGACTCACTTGAAGGGGGTATACGGTACGCCACCGATCCAAGGCCACGAGTTAAGGCAGCGGCACTAAGCACAGCCTCAGGCCACAGCCAGGCCCCGAGACCGGGGTACGTCGGTGGATCCAGGGTGGGATAAAGCATCTGACCCCAGGTTGCAGGATCCGCTTGGGCCTCGTTAGGCTTAGTGGATATGGCAACCCTGATCTTTCTTCGTCACGGACAGAGCACCTACAACCAAGAGAATCGATTCACCGGGTGGGTCGATGTCGACCTCACCCCACAAGGCTATGAGGAGGCCCACAAGGCTGGCGAGCTGTTGCGAGATGCCGGCCTCGCGCCCGATATCGCCCTCACCTCTGTCTTGAAGCGATCGATCTACACTACGGACGAGGTACTCAAAGTCCTTGACCGATCATGGGTGCCCGTCGAGAAGACCTGGAGGCTCAATGAGCGCCACTACGGCGGTCTCTCTGGGCTCAACAAGGCCGAGACCGCTGATCGGTTTGGAGCGGAGCAGGTCAAGATCTGGCGTCGCAGCTACGACGTAGCGCCGCCACGAACCTCTGACGAAGAGCACCACCACCTCATGGCCGACCCTCGGTACCGGGAACTGACCGCGACCGATGTCCCCTACACCGAGGCTCTCGTCGACGTTCTCGTTCGGGTGATGCCCTATTGGGAGGAGCGCATTGCACCACTGCTTGGGATGGACCAAACGGTGTTGGTGAGCGCGCATGGCAACTCGCTGCGCGCGATGGTCAAGTTCTTGGAGTCGATACCAGACGACGAGATCGTTGGCTACGAGATCGCTAACGGGGAGCCGATCGTCTATCAACTCGATGCGAACTTATCGGTCGTCGCAAAGGACGTTCTGTAGTCCTCAGTGAATCGTGAGCATTACCGAGCCCAACGGCCACGTCGACGATCACCCCGAGACATCAAACGTTACCGCGTGTAACTCTGTGTCGGAATCGATCCAGAGCCCCATATCACCCAAACGCAACACAACCGTGTCACACAACCAACCGCCGAGACCGGGGTACGTTGGTGGATGTTGGGTGAGGACTGATTCAACCTTATCCCGTTCAACTGCGACTATGACCAACCGGTCCATGCACAAACGCCTCCAGTCCGCGCCGCGGCTAACCACCCTATTGGCGCACGGCGCGGCAACTATTTATTGCTCAAGCTCAGTTCCTATGATCGACCGACCAAACCCATCTGCTCTGAGATCGGGTCTCGAAGCTAGTCACCTTCCTAATCCAACGCATGGCATCCAACCCAACTGCCTATCGGTAACTCCTATTGCGAACCCCGCCCGCACATTCTGGCAGTTGACCTACCGGCAGCTTCCACTGCTCGACTACATGCCAATCTATGGCCCAATCAGCAGAAAGACACCCTGCGAACTCGCTTGTGACGCCGCCCTGCGCTGCAACGCCTCTCAGGCAAGGACACTCCCGATGCTCCCATTCGAATCCACCCCCAAGTCGAACGCTCCAACACCTAACGGATTGCAAGTCAAGTAGTAGGATGCACAAACCCGAACGAACGATACGACATAACAGTTTCACCACTTTTAGTGGTCACCCGACTACTTTGCGTAAATACATCTTCGCTTATTTATCTAATTATCCGAGCAAACAAGTCAGAAGTTGCAGGCAACAGCTATTAATATGGCCTATAATCTTTTGTAAGCCTGGTCAGCCTGGCGACTAGGTTTTGGGAAATCAAGGGGGCCGGAGTGCAAGACGTACACGAACGAGCACTGCATTCGTGTCTCAGAACTTGGTGGCTGCTGTGTCGCATGTCCTCTTGTGACACGGATCGAAATTCCGCGCTGCTAAATAGCTCAGCTTCCTAGCGGACAGGTATCGGCCTTAGTCGGCAACACTTCTAGATCAACTGATGAGAGCAAGGGACAACCGAAATGGATGTGACTGTTGTAATTGACTGCCAGGATGGCGAGCCTAACGTCAACCTAGCCCAACTGACGAGCACTGGCCAGCTTATGCTTGACGCAGGCGTAGAGGTAATTCTCACTTCGGCCATCGAGATTGGGCATCTTCATAATCTCAAAGTGCTTGACATGCCGGGTTCCACTCTTGCCGATCGCTGGAATGTCGCAGCTCAGCGGGCAAACGGAGAACTTGTGGGGTTTACAATAAGTTCTTTACTCTTATCCCCATCGTGGCCAAGAATCGCCGAAGACCACTTTGATCAGGATCGCACGCTAGCACTCCTTTTCGGAACCACTATCTCGAACTATTGGCAACCAAGAAGACTTGCCTTGCGGGCCCTTCAATCAAGAAACACAAACAAGTCCCAACATCGCGACGGAACCGGGCAAACAGCTTCAACCGTCTTGCAAGACAGACCTAAGGAACCAAGCGTATTCTTCGTTCGCAGGTGTGCTCTCCTGGGTACCGGCGGATTTAAGGAAGCAACCGATCTACCCACGGCTTTCGCAGAGGCAAAGGCCGCATTGCGATGCGAATCCTATCCTGCCAAACAGGTGCATGAAACTTCAGAACTACAAACCAACTACATCTCAGACATTGACTGGCACTCTCTCATAGAGCGCACACAGAGGTTTGCGCATCGAAATGCTTCAGCTCCCACGTTCATATCTTCGATAGCCACAACATTTGGGAAGCTACTAGTGTGTTTGGTTGGTGTCGTGCTAACACTCGAAGCTGGTCGAGGACGTTTCGAAAAACTAGCTACGATCCAACCACTGGTAGCGATGTTTGCTCTGCTGATTGCCTATCTAATCGCGAATATCCGTACCGTAGGTCGTCCGTTGGCGTCCGACGGTTCGAAGATGCACCACCGATGGGCAGCACGAGTCCGCGCAGGGTTCGTTGCTTCAATACTGCGACTCGTATACTCATATGAACTGATTATCGCCTTTCTTTCAGCAAATCACCCGAAGCATGCTGATCAGCCTGGCGAGCACGACCGGCTACGCCTCTTGATTATGAATTGGAGAGACATCGACCACCCATCTGCAGGAGGAGCTGAAAGCTACATATTCGAACTCGCGAAACATTGGGTGCAGGCAGGTCATGAAGTGGCGCTACTGACCCAGAGACACCCCAACAGCAGCAAACTTGACTTCGCAGGTGGAATGACAACATATCGGGTAGGTGGGAAGCGGACGCTGTATGTCAGAGCCGCGTTGTTCTATATCTCCCGATTGCGCAACAAGTACGACATCGTCATCGACTGCGAGAATGGTATTCCCTTCTTCGCACCGTTATACACCCGGAAGCCGGTAATCCTGCTAGTTCACCACGTCCATCAGGAAGTCTTCAAACGATATCTGCCGGTCGGTGTCCGAAACTTAGCCTGTTGGGTGGAGGGAGCCTTGATGCCATTCACTTATCGCTCTCATCCGGTTGTCGCAGTGTCAAGTGACACACGAGACGAGCTGCTTACGATTGGCTTCAAGGAATCCCAAATCACAGTCGTCAAGAACGGGGTTCAGCTTCCTGCACATGCTGTGGAGTCCACACGGTCTGATAGTGCTAAGCCCTCCATTATCTGTATTGGCCGTCTCAAGAAGCAGAAATCAATCGATCTCCTCATTACCGCGTTACGTTCGGTAATCGACAAAGTTGGAGAGATCTCCTTAGATGTAGTTGGGCAAGGCCCTGAACTAGCCAAACTGCAGGAGCTTGCGCAAAAGCAAAACGTGAGCGAGTACGTACACTTTCACGGTTTCGTTCCTCGGGAAAAACTAGATGACTTGCTGGCCAAGGCATGGTTGCTGGTCAATCCCTCGGCCTACGAAGGATGGGGGCAAGTCTGCATGGAAGCCAGCGCTATGGGACTTCCAGTAGTCGCATCAAACGTTCGTGGCCTTCGTGAATCAGTACGCGATGGAATCACCGGCATCTTATTCGAATATGGTGACACCGATGCATTGGCACAATCAATCATTACCGTTATCAACGATGCAAGCCTACGAAAGTCGTTAGGCGAAGAAGGCCGCCGCTGGGCAAGCCTTCATGGATGGGACATAAGCGCCCGATTGTTCCTCAGACTGGCAAAGGAAGTCACGGGCGGCAAAGTCGCACCCATCGCATTGCCTGACAGCGGCGTGCCTGAGGTGATCGACCTCGCAAGCATCGAGCGCCAACGCACCGTTTCCCCTGTGCCCTTTCGTCGAGCGACTCTAGCTGCCGAAGACCATATCGATCAATATCCGTTATCGTAGGTACGTACAGCTACAAGATATTGGTACGACTGCCCTCGGGCGCGGTCAACTTGGGTTCCGTCAAGCTCCATAGGTCTCGGCTCTGTGCCGCTTGCGACCTGAAGCAGCTTTCGCGTATTCCAGTCTCGGCGTTGGCTTCACCCAATGAGCACCCTAGCCCTAACCAAACCGTCACATCGAAGGTCCCGAAATCGCACGGATCAGGTGACCAAGACTTTGTCACGCAAGTCAGGTGATTGTGATAGTGATAGGTCAGGATTGATTGCCGCCTAGCTGTCCTGCAATAATCGCAAAGGATCTTGTGTGCTGGAAACTTTCATCGAGCAAGCCCAGAATTGGCTCACCCAATGCTGGACGGAGCCTCGCACTCCACGAGGATCGAGTGCGATGGCAGCTGCGTAAAAGTAGGCAAGCGTTGTAAGCGACAGGCTCATTCTGATGGTTGGGTCGGATTATCGGCGATACACCTTGCCTGGGTCGGCTGTTGAACCGGTCGCCAACGAGGCCGATGGTCGATTCGACCGTTCCTCTCCGTCAGCGTGACCCTTGACCGACGCAATAACGACCATCTCCATATGGTGAGCCAACGTTCCTAGCCACACAAGATCACTTAGCAGCCACCGCTGATGCTAGGTTCACCTAGTGCCCCACGCGCAGCTATTGTGCAATCCACCAGCATCGAGAGGATCCTGGGGCATGAATCAAGTGATGAAATACGAGTGTGCCAGGCATCCCCGAGAGTATTCCATGATGACGAAGATTAGCCTGACGGCTCTCCCTTTGGTGGTAGTGACGTGAAGGCTAGAAGGCAGATGTTGGGGGTAGAATTAGAGGCAGCGCAAACTATGAGGTCTAATTAACGATCCACTCTATACTCAGTTGTCCGGGCATTTGCAAAAGACGACCCTACGGCTCCTGTTCGTCCAATAGGATCGACACTTCTTTGCGATACTTTAATTGGCACAAGATATCCTTTACCACGTGTTCCGCTTCCCGGTATTGTCGGCGGCACCAACACCTGCCAAGATCTCGTGCTGACGGCGTCCATGTCTTCACGCCGTCATTGCCATTGTTCCACTCTCATCGCTCGTAGCCTCGAGTCCATACGTCACAAGTCATGCCCTCAAAGAACCTGTAGTACGCGTCGCCCTTTGTATTGCTAAGTTCAGCGGCCCTAAAATCCTGAGGCTGCAAGTGTCCAATGAGCTTTCACCTCCAAACAGGTCCGTACCGAGTGTCTCGCCCACGACGATAGCGCGGCACGCCTTCGGTTCCCCGCAACGAGCGCACCGAGAGGTTGCTTGCCCTCGTAAAGGCCCTTATGGTCAAAGTCTTGCTAGCCACTCAAGCTGGGCCCAGTGACCCGACCGCTGGGGGGCGACCTGTGCCAGCATATTGCCAGCGCCTTTGCATCCGATCGTCTTCAGTGACCTTTCCAATGGTTTGGTCGGCGTGAGCCAGCCTGGGCAGCAATTCTCCTTCCATCGCCGTATGACATTGATTGGCTGTCGAACATTTGTGCTGCTGAGATCACATGTCCATCCGCAGAATCCTATCGCTTGGGGTTCACTGGTTTAGCTTCATTCGAGAGCCCTGCAGGAAGCCAGTCCATGTTGCGTGGGAAAGCCACGCTAGCAGGTTAGGCCCTGGACCCCAGCTGATTGAGTTGAGCTCCAGGATTGGTGAACGACAGAACGACCGATCGCCAGCCGTAGGATTATCGCAAGGACAACACTTTCGTTTTGCGTAGAATACCAAATTTTCCTTGCCATTAACCTTCCCTGAAGGACGGTTACTGTATAATCGTTATCAATGCAGTCTGGCCGGCATGATCATAATCTCCCTGGAAATAATTCAACCCACTCACTCACTCTTATTGTGCCGATGTACAATGAATCGGTTCGCCTTGCTGAAACTTTTGATCAGCTTGCCAGCTACATCGAATCCTGGCCGCAATCAAGTACCCTTGTTATGGTTGACGATGGAAGCTCCGACGCCACCTGTGAGATTGCGGAGAAGCTTATAGAACGCCGAGGATCTAGGAACGACATTAGACTAGTTTCGCGTCCTCATCTCGGTAAGGGTGCAGCGATCCGGTATGGACTCGGCCAAAGCAACACTGACATAGCAGCCTTTTGTGATGTCGACTTGGCTACCCCGCTCACGGAACTCACGCGTATCATTGAAGTTGCACGTGCAACGAACGGACTTGCCATCGGATCACGAGCAATGCCCGAGTCGCGGCTGGGCGTCCGGGAGTCGCGCAAGCGAGAACTCGCAGGACGGAGTTTTAACCTGTTGGTGCGGACTCTAGTTTGCAAGGGAGTTCGGGACACGCAATGCGGAGCCAAGGCAGCGCCTACGGTAATCTGGAAGAAGTTGCTTGCGTCGTCAGTCGAGAATGGATTTGCGTGGGACGTCGAAATCATTGCGTTCGCACAACAGATGTCGGTGATCGTATCCGAAATCGGCATCGAGTGGAACCACGACGAGCGATCGGTGGTCAATGTTGGCAAAGATGGGATCGCGATGGCCAAGTCTGTAGTCACGATAGCGCGACGAGTTAGAGGAGCATAGTCACTGGACCGGGCCAGGTTCTACCGCAACGAAGCCAATCACAAATGCTTTGGGATTGCGGACGCATCCAAGTGGAGCCTGGGAGCGGCCCCTTGAGCGTGCCCAAAGGGCGCGAGTAATGAAAAGCCAGCAGGACTCTACCTTGAACTGTGGGCAGTCTCACCAGAGTGAGTCAAGAGCACCCACTACCATCAACAAGTCCATCGGGCGTAAAGCCTCACGATATCTGAACAGTCGAGACCTCGCGTCTCAACCGATCACCCAAACGGGATCACTACCGCGGTTCACCCGTGACGTGTCACAATACCTCGTCACCACCAACCGAAGAACTCTATTAGTGGGCCCACAACATCACGGTACTAATCTGGCAGAATCGATGCCCATTGCTCACAAATCCGAGCTGTCCCAAGATGATCAGCGACCCATTCCTCTTGGAGTTTGCGCCGCTCTCGCCTCGCCTCGCTGCTCTCCATATCCCCGAGCAGCTCGACTGTCAGCGGAGCAAATCCTTCCAACGCAGTCTGGTAGGTGCCTGGTGCCAAACCGATCCCTTCGAATGCAAGTGGCGTTCCTACGACACGCTGTCCATGTGACAAATAATGCAATACCTTGGTCTTAATCCCGGCTCCGGACGTCAAGGGAGCAATGCAAAGGTCAACTCCAGCTATGACGGTGTCTACATCGTCGACGGCCCCCAATCCAACGATCCTAGCACCGGCTCGGGGTGGGCTACTGAACTGTTCCGTATCGAAACCGCACAACACGATGACGACATCAGGGGTTAGGTAACCAGCGAGTTCGGAGGAGATCCAACGTATCGCTCCTAGGTTCTGCTTTGCCGAGACACCACCAACGAAGAGCAAGGACCGTTTGCCAACAAGTTCAGGCACCTGCCGGTCCAATTCATAGCGTGCTCTCTCATGATCTCGCGGAAGCACAAAGGGAACATGATCGACCACTCTGACTTTCCTCTCGTAGCGACCCAGGCGCGACCGCCACTCAGCTGCTTCAGCATCACTGATGGCGACGATAGTATTCGAACGTCGGGCCATCATCATTTCAATCACGGTCCAAATGTATCTACGGAGGACATTAGAGCCAGTAGCGGGCAAGCGCGAATAGTGAAGACTCTGGCACTCGTTCGTATCCCAGATCAGAGACCTATCAATTCGCGCCAACTCAAGCGCAGGCCACAATTCGGCATTCGTGACAATGACAAACTCTGCCGCCTCACTGAGAGCATGTGCCATACGTACATACTCTTGACTCAGTCCGCGGTGCGTCGCACGGCCAGGCGCCTCAATAGTGAAACCCTCCTCGTGCTCGATATGGGCAGCCCTCTCGGAAGTTGTCAAGACGACCGGATGGTAGCCCAACTGGACGAGGAATTTCGCGGTCATACGTGTTCGTACTTGCATCCCACCCTTCGGATAGGCAACGGAACCAGTTGTCATAATGAGAGGCCGCATCCTGACCAAGCATAGTTGCCACAGTCCACAAGCACCTTCTGCGATGGTTCAACTTCTCTCCGACGACAGCACATGACGCTCCGAAATCACAAGCCGAAGGCCCCTGGCACCGAACTCATTGAACACCAGCCACCAGTGCATGTCTCTCGCACCGAAACAGACAGAATCAGCTACTCTCTCGTGATCCCCATGCCCGCTATCCACAGGGGGACGGCGTTTCGCGACAAAACCCGATTCATTACAATTTGCCACCTTATGGGAACATCACTGTAAGGCGCAAAGGCTGCACCGTCCTTACCCATTCTGTAGCCCCAGCCGCAGCTATGAACCCCTGCTACTCGGCATATAAACCCTCACAACGAACGAAGATTACGATCTAGCAAGAGATAATCGAGGATTATCTGCGCACACTCTTGAGGAGTTAGCGTAGCAGAATGAACAAGAACGTCAGGATGCTCTGGAGCATCATAGGGCGAATTGATGCCGGTGAAATTCGGAATCTCTCCAGACCTCGCCTTTTGATAGAGCCCTTTAACGTCACGTGCCTCGACTGTCTCAAGCGGGGCCTCTACATAGACCTCCACAAAGGTATCTGCTCCGATCAACTCCTTAGCCATCCGCCGATCCGCCTCAAATGGTGAGATCAGCGCTACGATAACGACGATGCCCGCGTCAGCCATCAGCTTTGCCACCTCGGCAACCCGCCGAACATTCTCGACTCTGTCCTCAACAGTGAACCCAAGGTCCTGATTCAAGCCCCGCCGCAAGTTATCTCCATCGAGCACATATGCGTGAATGCCAAGTTCACACATTTGCTGCTCAAGAAGGTTCGCAATGGTGGATTTACCAGCACCAGACAACCCGGTCATCCAAAGCACCGCTGGCCGATGACCTTTCAAAACACTCCGTTGCTGCAGCGATGTATCGTAGCGTTGCTCCGAGACGTTGTGCGAGCGCCTGAGCCCAAAGGAAATCATACCAGCCCCAGCAGTCGAGCTGGTTAGGCGGTCTACAATGATGAACGCCCCCGTTGATCGACACTCTTCATAGGGGTCGAACGGGATTGGTTTGTCAGTGGTGAGGTGACATACGCCGATCTCATTCATCTCCAGATGGTGAGTAGCAACGTGCTCGAGAGAGTTAACATTGATCTTGTATCTCGGCGCCTCGACCGTGACACCGACCGAAAGAGTCCCAATCTTGAGGAGATAGGACCGACCAGGAATGAGGGGATCTTCAGACATCCAGACGACGCGGGCCTCGAACTTATCGGCTAAGTCCAAGGTCCTGCTCGGCTGGGCCAGGAGATCACCGCGTGAGACATCAAAATCATCGTTCAGCACGATACCCACCGACTGATTCGCGACAGCATGCTCCAAATCTCCACTTGGACCAATAATTCGTGCGACTGAAGCAGCAATGCCTTTCGGCGAAATCCTGACCTCATCGCCTCGGTCAATCGCACCCGCCCCGACAAGACCCGCATAGGCACGGCTGCCGTCCTCAAGCCGCAAAATAGTCTGCGTCCACATCCGGAAAGGGAAAGAGAGTTCGCGCTCACCAACATCGACATGCTCTAAGTATTCCAACAATGCGGGGCCATCATACCATTGCATGATCGCGCTGCGAGAAACCAAATTATCGCCATATAGGGCAGATACCGGGATGCACAGAAAATCGTCCACGCCAAGTTCATCAACAAACTGCGAATATTCCGCCACAATATCATCGAAGACCTGTTGGCTAAAACCAACCATATCCATCTTGTTCACAACCAAAACAAAGGTACGGATGCCCAACAGCCAACAAAGGTAGGTGTGCCGCTTTGTTTGCGTCCGCACTCCTTTGGTGACATCCAGCAAGACGATAGCCAGATCAGCCGTAGATGCCCCGGTAACCATGTTGCGCGTGTACTGTTCGTGCCCAGGAGTATCGGCCACGATGAACATTCGCCCCGCAGTAGCGAAGTATCGATATGCAACGTCAATAGTGATTCCCTGGGCCCGCTCGGCACTTAAACCATCAAGAAGAAGTGAGAAATCAATTGCGCCGTCTACAGCACCGCGGCGTTCAGAATCAGCACGAAGCTTCGCTAACGTATCATCATAGACAAGCTTCGACTCGTAAAGCAGCCGACCAATCAATGTCGACTTACCATCGTCAACACTGCCACACGTGATAAACCGAAGCAAATCCTTCTCAAAGTATTCTTCCAGGTAGCGATCAATATCTGTATGATTTCTGGCAATATCTGGCATTCTAGAAATAGCCCTCCTGCCGTTTACGCTCCATGGAATCCGCCGAATCATGGTCGATGACCCGACCCTGACGCTCAGAGGTCGAAGCTGTCAGCAATTCCTGGATGATCTCCTTCACACTTACAGCGTTGGACTCGACTGCACCAGACAAAGGATAACAACCGAGTGTCCGGAAACGCACCATCTTCTTAGTGATACTTTCGCCGTCTGTCAAACGGAATCGATCATCATCAATCATAAGCAATGTCTGGTCACGTTCGACTGTAGGTCGCTCGGCCGCAAGATACAAAGGTACTATCTGAATATTTTCTCGCAATATGTAGAACCAAATATCGAGCTCCGTCCAGTTGGACAGCGGAAATACTCGCAGGCTATGGTTTGGCATGATGTTCGTGTTGTATAAATTCCATAGTTCTGGCCGTTGGTTGCGTGGATCCCAATGATGTTGCTCGTTGCGCACCGAGAAAACGCGCTCCTTGGCTCTCGACTGTTCTTCATCACGCCTAGCTCCACCAAAGATCACGTCATACTTGCCAGCATCAAGTGCTTGCTTCAATCCCTGTGTCCTCCACAAGTCCGTATGAACAGCAGAGCCATGATCAAACGGATTAATCCCCAGTTCGATGCATAGGGGATTCTGGTGGACGATAAGACGGAGGCCAGTGCGCTCCGGAATCTCATCCCGAAACCGATACATGTCTTGAAACTCCCAAGTGCTATCGATGTGCAACAGCGGCACTTGGGGTGTACTCGGGGCAAACGACTTAAGGAGGAGATGGAGCAAAACAGAGCTATCTTTGCCTATCGAATAGAGCATGACTGGATTACGCGCGCTACTCACGGCTTCCCTGATAATGTGGATGCTCTCGCTCTCAAGAAAGTCCAGGTGACGAAGTCGTGTGGGCACTTACCTTCCTAGCCTTCGATCCTAGCCACCAGCAACCTGATGAACCGGACACCAATAGTTCACAACAAGAATACTTGACTGGCGAGGCCGGCACCGTCAGCGATGTCGGCCATTGGATGCAACTTCTACTCGACGTACATTGCTCGTGCGTTCAATTCTAGCGCGACCGACTAGTGCTCTAAGAACGAGTCTTTAGAGGCCAAACCGTGATCTGCCCCTTTCCAGGGCTGCTGGGATTAGTCTAGCACCATGTGTCACTCCTGCAGCTAGGTGTTGGCCCAGGACGCCACGCCCGAATAGCGCAACCTTCCGGAACACCGCGACTATCCCGGCACGGGACGCATTGGGCCCTCGCGAGTTCCCCTAAACTACCTGCCCTTCATCAACCATGAATCTCGATAGCTCGCCCGTCGTTGAGCAGTCCAGAAATGCCAGCCGCAGTCAAGCGCTTGAGAAGACAGTCTCAAGCAACCCCGCACATGACCAGCCACCAGCAGACTGGCTAGCCACGCCCTCTCCCCGAGTGGTCACCCAGCCTAGATTGGGTATCACCCGGGGAGTGCTCCGAACTCTCGAATGGGTACGCACGCGCTCATATCTATGTGACAGAGTTACACTAATCTTGGCACGACAATCCCGAAAGGTCGCTGATGATCTTACGATGTGAGCACATAACCGCGCCGGACACGGAAGTACCTTGAAGTCTGATGTCAGTTGCACTTATACTGGGGTCGATCCGAATGTTGGAAAGCTGGTCATTCTCCAGCAAGAGGCCATCGACATCGCCAACAAAGAGCGTCTCATTCGGATCCTGCATCACTTCATTTTCGACGGTGACATTCGACGCTGGCTCATTGTGCAAATGTTGTACAATCACACCTCCACTACCGACCGTCGTCACGTTATCTAACGTTACATTCGATGAGTAATTGATCACCCAGGTGTAGGCGGGACCAACACTGGCCTGACCCACCAAGGTCGCATTGTTCACCGTGATGTTTCGGGAGATGTAGATATCCATCCCGTTCCCTGTGATGTTCA
>JALCZJ010000030.1 GCA_022690815.1 Ferrimicrobium sp. | reverse complement strand
CTGACGAGAAACACGGTTGAATTTGGTCAAGGCGTCCAGATAGAACAGCTCTCGGTGCCAACTCCCTTACAGCGTCGAGTCTTTGAACTCATTGGATCACCGATTCCAATCACCATTGGAGGTAAGTGGAGCGAACCAAAGCACTGATCCACGACAACGTACCTGATAGACGGTGCTATCGGTCGGGGGGTTAGGCTTAGGTCCGGGATAGTAGTCTCGACGGTGGAGGTGCTGCGGAGGACCGCAGCAACAGGCCCCGTGGGCGAGGTAACGAGAATGAGCCACAACACGCTGATCGTTGGGGTGGGCTTCAAAGACTTCAAGACACGGTCTACGGCTTTCCTCTGTGCGTCGACTCGCTTGGTCAGCATGTTGGCCCCGGCGACGGGGTTGCTTAGCCGAGATCTGCTGCCGACCACAGGATCAGCGGGGCTGGCGGCCCAGCTACCGTCGAGGGGAATCGTGCACTGGACGGATCAGATCGCCTCGGCAGGAACCGCCTCACTATCTTGGAGGGTTCTACGAACTCGACCAACCCTCGCGTTCGGCCAACCTCCAGTCAGACCGAGTAGCCCTGCGAAGTTCGAAGTTCACTCCCACACCCACGGCCAACGATCACCCAGGTGTAGATTTCCGAGGCGACCCTGGCGTTACGAATCCGCCGAGTTAGCGTCCAACGTAGCATTCTGACGTTCTGGCACCCTGGCAGCACTGGCCACTCGAACCCGGCGCAGAATAAAGCTGCGGAAGGTATCTGAGAAGTTATTGACTCCATGCTCCTCATCGTTGAGTGTGTCTCGCAAAACAACGATGCCGGCGAGGAACCAAGGGATGACTCCGAAGACCCACAGGATCCCTGACGCGATCTGTTGATCAGCCAGGAGTGACATCGTGCGATAGGTTCCCATCGCCCAGTCAAAGGCCGAATACCAGGCTCCCGAGGAGAGTCCCAGCAAGATCGCCAGTATCATGCACGACATCGACACCGATGCGATGTGGGCGAATCGAAGGATTCCATTTTCATGATATCGGCGTTTACCCTGATCGATCGCGACGTACCACATGAACACGCCAGCAAAGAAGAAGGAGAACATCATGAGCTCCATCCTCCCCGACGACTGCATTGCCCAATCGAATGGCGCGGGTATGTGCCATATCCACATGGCTGAATCGAACGCTACCACCGCAGCCCACGGCGAACTCACAACCCGTGCAACCTTGGCCAGTCGCTCTCTGGCGGCCAGCGAGTGATACTGTTCGCGCATCCACTGCATGAGCGGTGCCGGCACACCATCAGCCATCTCCGACCATGGGTCAGCCATGATGAGGAACGGCGGAGCAAAGACCATGAGGTCAAGGTGCCAGATCATGTGGACCCACTGATAGACCATCGCCCACACAGGAATCGGTGAGAAGAAGCCAACGGCCATGAGCACGTTTGCCACCACCATGGCAAGTGCACGGCGCTCATAACCGGCTCGGATCTCCGGAGCCATCGACTGGCGCATTCGACGGACATGACCTCGCCAATAGGCCGCCACTGGAAGCCCACACAGAATCACTGCATACCAATCGATGTGCCAGTTGTCGACGACGTAGCCGAGCAACGACCCCGCTTTCACAATAACCATCGACATGGCAATCAGATACACGCCAAACCCCGATCTCAACCCATCTTCCTTGTAGGCTAGCAGATTCAGTGACGCTATATTCGTACCTGCCGATGCAAAACGAAAGGGGCCTTATGGCCAAATGCACAGCCCCAACTCAGGTACTGCTCGCCGTTGAGCCAGACTTGACCACACCAGGGAGCCTGTTACGATGACGCCACGTCTTGGCATCATCGGAGGTGGCCAACTCGCTCGGATGCTATTTCAAGCGGCTGTCGATATCGATATCGAGGTCAGTTTCCTCGTGCGCGAGGCCGACGAGGGCATCCGCGGACTCGCAGCCAACGTGGTCGTTGGGGACTTGGACTTTGACACCATCACCCGGTTCGCCTCCGGCGTCGACGTCCTCACCTTCGAACACGAGCTCACGCCCATCGAGACACTGCACAAACTCGAAGATGCCGGTGTCTGCCTACGGCCATCGGTCAAGACGATGGAGGTCGCTGCAAACAAACTCGCCCAGCGAGAGCTCTTTGGCCGCCTCAAACTCCCGATCCCCCACTTTGCCAAACTGAACCGAGACACTGCCTTTGTTGATCCCTGCATCGCCAAGGCCATCACCGGCGGCTATGACGGCCGTGGGGTCCGTTGGATCAACGAGGCGAAAGATCTTGAACCGCTCGTGAACGACAACGTAGAGTGGCTCATCGAAGACCTCCTTGATGTCGAGGACGAACTAGCCGTTTTGACCGTCTCCTCCATCGATGGCAACGTCGCCACCTACCCTCCGGTTCGTACCATCCAACGCGATGGCATCTGCGTCGAGGTGCAGTGGCCCCCAACAACCACCGCCGACTTAGATGAGCGAGCCCAGGCGATGGCCTCTGCGATCGCCCGCGAGCTTGGCGCTATTGGTGTCTTAGCCGTGGAGTTCTTCGTCGTCGGCGGGAAGCTCTACGTCAACGAGATCGCTCCCCGCGTCCACAACAGTGGACACCTCACGATCGAAGCTGCCTCGACCTCGCAGTTCGAAAACCACCTTCGTGCCGTCGCAGGACTACCACTGGGCCCAACTAACTTCATCACCCCGGCCGCGATGGTGAATCTGATTGGGAACATCAACCCGCTGGAGGACTACCAGGTGGCTCCCAACACACGGCTCCACCTCTACGGCAAGACGGGGAGAAAGGGACGCAAAGTCGGCCATGTCACCGCCACCGCCGCCAATGTGGCAACGGCTTCACAGCTCGCCCATCGCGTTCGTGAAAGGATCATCGCCATTGACTAATCCCGTCGACATAGCGGTCGTCATGGGCTCAGACTCGGACTACCCAGTCATGGCCCAGGCGATTGAGATCTGTAACTCCTTTAGCGTAAGCGTCGAGGCCCGCGTTCTCTCGGCTCATCGCACCCCCCACGACATGCTTGCCTTCGCCAGCAGCGCCTACGAGGCCGGTTACCGGGTGATCATCGCTGGTGCTGGGGGTGCTGCTCATCTCCCAGGGATGGTTGCATCCGCCACCGTCCTACCGGTCGTCGGCGTCCCGATCCGTTTGGCATCTCTTGAGGGTCTTGACTCGCTCCTCTCGATCGTACAGATGCCCCGAGGTGTTCCGGTAGCTACGGTTGGCATCAACAATGGGGCCAACGCGGGCCTCCTCGCCATCCGGATCCTGGCCATACACAACCCAGCGCTTGCTCGAGCGATGAACGAATACCAGGCCACCAACGCTGAAAACTCACGCAACAAGGTGTTGCCACCGACGGGCGAATAGCGCTCGACCAACGAGCGATGGTGAACGGCCAGGACGGCAAGTGACTCCTTGAGGCGAAGTTGATCGCATGAACGAGGGGCCGATACTCTTGTTGGGTCTGGGGGTTCAGCACTGTTCGCGGCTCAGGCGTAGTAGCTGTTTACGTCCTTGTTCCAATTGAGGACGAATCCTGACTGTGTTCTCGGCGCCGCTCCTGGAGAATCGATCGACAGCTTGGGATCGAGGACTTCTCTGATAGCTGCCGTCGAACCGTCGTCGACGATCAGATCCAATGATGATCAAGGTTCCGAGCATGTCGGCTTGGGAGGCTAGGGCGTCATCCTTGGGCCATGGGGGTGTGTTATGTCGTTGTAATATGGCATCTGCCCCCGTGACGCATTGGTACACAACATATGCGTGATTGGCAAAGCGTGTAGTCCCTGGTTAGGCCTCAACGTTCAACACCCAACACATCAGGAGTCACGAGCCGTGGGCTGCGACCTAAGGACCCTCTCGGATGCTGGTCAACAGCTGGGCGCCGGGGCTAGTTGGCCAATCATCGCATTCCATGCGCCACAGCATTTCGACGCCCTTTTCGCCTGGAGCCTCTGGTTCGCGTTCTTGGGATCCGATACGCTGATAGCCGAGTCTTCGTGGAATGCCTCCAGAGGCATGGTTGGCACGATCATGATGGATCTCTACCGCCTCGATCCCCTGAATCGTGAAGGCAGCCTCGGTCAAGAGGGCTGCCATCTGTGTGCCGATGCCTCGCCGAGTAGAACGTGAATCCACCCAGTAGCCGATTTCAAGTTCGCCAGGACCCAGGCGGGCGTGCAGGCCAAAGGAGCCCAAGAACGGATGCTGGTCATCACAGGCGACGTAAGAGACCTCGGTAACTTTTGCGCCCTTTACCACGGTGTTATATCGTGCGAACGCTACCGCCATGTCAAATTGATAGCCCCTTGCCCAGGCCATCCATGGAATCAACTCTCTCTGCGATGCGATCACCCCATCATAGAGCAGTTGCGCATCGTCTTGGGTGAATGAGCGGCCGGTTAATGAACCGGCATCACGAATACCTGGTGGCACAAATGTAAACCCTGAGAGTCGATCCCTACCCACCGTTCGTCCCCTTAATCAGGGTAGACCCCATTTTTCGTCTCCTCACTCCCACGGGGACCCAACAAACATGCTAAAGACGGTGTGGCCCTAAGACAACTGCGTTCCAAGACGGTGTCGCGATACGATGCCATCGCGTTCCCTCCGACTTTCCTCGAACGTTGAAACCAGCCAACGCGCCAGATTGAGAGAATCGCATACCATAGTCGATTTGGTTGTATGCCAACCATCGCCGAGAACTCACGACACTGATCGCAATCTGGCAACACGCCCCGGCCAGCCTTAGATGTATTAGTCCCCAAAGAAAACCACTAACACGCAGAATTTTCGCCAGACCCACACGAATAACGAAATACAGTCGGATAAAGCTCATGCGACTGATCGAACCACCCCAATCCCGATACAGGCACCTGAAGGCTCAATGCAGCCATCATCATCAGGTGGGGGTCACGACGTGTAGGAGTCTTACTTACCTAAGAGGAGCCAACGAACAGGTGAAATCACCAAAGCGCCAGCTAGCCTTCCGGGCAAACCACACAATAGGGCGCTACGTGACCACTTACTGCTGTGGACGATAGATGGGCGAACCAACCGGCGCACCAGCGTATCCGTTCACGGTATGTCCAACCGCGGGGTACTGCCACGATCGCTCACCCAGCGACCCCTGCTGTGCTAACGCTCCTCCGATCATCACGATCACAATGACCGCGATCAGTACAAGCAACGCCGCAATCGGCTTTGGAATTCGATGGATCTCGGTGTCCACTACGCCCCGCTTTCTTTCGGTACCACGTGGCTTAGTTTAGCCAAGGAGAGGCCCGCATGGCAAACCAGCGACCCTAGAATACTCCAACGAAGGGGATCAGGTGATCGCGGAGCACAAGCTCTGAGGAAGGTCGGGGCTCCACAGGGCAGGGTGCTGGCTAACGGCCAGTCGAGGTGACTCGCAGGAAAGTGCAACAGAGAACAGACCGCCATCCCAACTATGCCTCGAGGCGTGTTGTGGAAGGTAAGGGTGAAACGGTGCGGTAAGAGCGCACCAGCGATTCCGGTGACGGAATCGGCTTGGCAAACCCCACCCGGAGCAAGGCCAAATTTGAGTTAGGGCTGCCCGTCCGTTATGACTCGTGGTAGGCCGCGTAGATGGATGATCACCCAAGCGCAAGCTGGACAGAACCCCGCCTATCGATCCCCTTCGTCCTCTGCCACCAGGAGGACGCCACACTCTTCGCAACGCTGCAGCGTCGCCTGCTGGGTAACAACACGTCCACGCAGGGCATTCGAGAGCGCCATGTGACAATTGCCGCAATACCCACCATGGACAAATGCTAACGCTGGAATTGCGCCACGGTCACGAGCAGCCCGGATGGCGGCCGACGTCGTCGCATCGAGTTGATCGATCAACGCATTCAACTCTTGCGCCTTTGCCTCGATCGCATCGGTCAACATCAACTGTTGTCGTTCCTGATCGGCCAGGAGCAACGCTAGCTCTTGGCGCTTGGTAGCGAGCTCTTCTGCCAGCACACCGAGCCGAGTCTGGCGCTCCTCGGACTGCTCCATCAATTCGAGCTCAGCCTCCTCGACGGCATCGAGTTTCGCCGTGAGAACCTCGAGTTCGTGTTCGATCTGGGTGGCTTGCCGGTAGTCACTTGTCCCATCAGCAGAACGCACGCGGCGTAGCCTCGTGGAGAGCTCAGCCTGTTCGCCGGCAAGCTCCTCGGCACGGGCCGTGGCCGCGATGCTGGCCGCCTCCAGTATGTCGATCTGCTTCTCGAGATCGACGATAGCCTGCTTGGCCACTCGACGAGCATCACGGAGGGCAGAGTCGTGCCGGGCGGCCTCAAGACGCTGTAGCTCCATCTCCGTTTGAACGACCTCGTGAACTAGCGTCATGCCTCCTCCCGCACTAGTGACTCCCAGATACCATCACCTGGGGACATCCATCCTACGCTAGACGAGATCACGGAGGCTGCCGCCGGATCCAGCGTGGATCACCGATTGGCGATCGGTTGGGCAGACCACCAGTCATCACTCACATCTGCCAGCGTCCAAACCACCCTTGAATTCACCCGCTTGCCATGGAGCCACACCAGCGTCGCCAACATGAGCCCTGAAGGTGCCAAACAAGCGCCCGAGCGCAATACTGCTAACATCGCCTTCACCCATCATCTGATACGCTCGGCCGTCCTAGTGCAGGCGTGGCCCACACCCTTGGTAACGAAGGACCCATCCGCGGTGGGCGGGTGGTCGCTTCAAAAGATTAGGGCCCTTGAATGCCTCACTGCGCTATGCCGACGATTGGAGCGGCCAGTGGGTGGCGACCGGTCAATCCTGTAAGACCTAACGAGAAGGTATCACCATCAAAGTTGGCCGAACCAAAATCGTAAACCATCCCCGCCTTGGTCACAACTCGATACCCTAAGCCATCTTGGGTGGACTCGATTGCAACTACTGCCGAGGACAAGGGATGACTTCCACCGAGACCGGTCACGCCGTCCGAATAGGTGCTCCCGTGGAATGGGGCGTCGCCGAAGTTAAATACCCCGCCATCAGCTCCGACCAACCAGTAGCCCTGACCATTAGGCGTCGCCGCAATGCCGACGATTGGAGCGGCCAGTGGGTGCGCTCCGGTGAGGCCGGTGAGGCCGTCGGAGTATGTGTTGCCATGGAATTGGGCGCTACCAAAGTTGAATACCCCGCCATCAGCTCCGGCGAGTTCGTACCCTCCCTTGGCCATTGAACCCGTTGCAACGACCGGCGCTGTAGCCGAGGTCGTTGTCGAGGACGTGAGTGCGGTGCTACCACCAGCGGCGACAAGACCGACGAGGCCAAGCATGGCTACCCCAACTCTGACGGCATGACGCCTCGAACTCCTGCGCATATCGCAAACCTCCCTCAGTAGTGTCACTGACCGCCAGCGACACACGTAACCCCATTCGATACAACAGCCATGGTTGGATGTTGACGTATAACAAGTCGTCACGACGTTCAAGTGTCAGACGTATCCCACCTCCATGTGATACGAGGTTGTGTCGCTAGAAACCGATGCCAACGGATGCCATGTCGGTTGGGAAGAGAACCGACGAACGGAGGACCTATTGACAACAGCGGCGTAAGTCCGGTGCCACCATCATCTCCTACACGATCGATCGTGTGCGGATTCTTTGCCAGCATCGGCCTCCTGACGGTGCTAGCCTCACAGCACCGAAGGCCGCTCAGACTCAAAGGCTCCTCGTAACTGCGCGGCCATGACCTGATCATGTCGGCGCTCACGTTCACACAATCCCTTCGCCATTGCGTACTCGGCTCCTGTCAACGATGCCACCGATGGAGAGCGTCCCGCGCTGGCGGCACCAGTTACCGACCCAGCGAGAGCACACCCACGATACCGTGATCCTTGTGATGATTTACTCGGAGCGAAGTCAACCTTGCCCCGCCAATAATTCCCCAATCCACGGCAGACATCCCTGGTCATGAGCGAGGTCTATGTATTCACAACATGACGGAGGTGGATCTGCTCAAGCTCTTCACTCCCCAGCGGTCCCAGGTCCACCGATCGATTCGCGGACCACGATGGTGTGAGCGATTCGATCCTGAAGGGTTCTTCGCTCGGGATCGAACAGCGCAGGGAGATAGCCAAGGAAGATGACGACCAGAGAGACGAATGCGACAACCAATCTGATGAACGCATTGACGGGGTCGAGTTCATAGCCCTCAACGGCTACTACGCGCACATGCGCGGCACGAGCACCAAGGGTCTGACCCCCAAGGAGTGCGCGTAACGCGACGAAGTATGCCACGATCAAGATGATATTGATGGTGTAGACGACCACGCCCATCTGCAACCGAACGACGGAAAAGATCGGGTTCTCAAGCCCCCCCATCCCACCGAGTAGCAGCTGCAGGATTAAACTCCCAAAGAACACGACAATCGCATCGAACACAAAGGCCTCGATACGGCGACCGATGGTCGCCAGCTGTTCAACTGGTACTTGTTTAGTCACACTCTTGCCTCGCCTGGATCGCTCCATCGCCATGATCGATCGCACTCACCCATCGTCGTTCACGGGTCGCCAAGACACCCCAAACGACTAGGCCCAGCACACCAGCTATCGTACCCGCGATCGTGACAGCTCCCCAACCGCCGATCCCATACAAAACAGAGGCAAGGCTAGATCCGAGTACGCCACCTACAAAGTAAAAGACCATGTAGACCATCGTGATGCGCCCTTGTGCACCTGGTGCAAGCTGGTAGATCAGGCTCTGATTGGACAGCTGAGCCCCCTGGATACCGGCGTCGAGCGTCGCGGTCAAGACGATGAAGATCATCAGAGAGTCATGCGTCAGATAGAAGGCAAAGTAGGAGAGCGCAATCAACCCAAACGACGCCACCGTGGTCAGGGCTGTATGACCACGATCAGCGAGCGCACCAACAGCCCGAGCTGACAAGACTCCGGCCAGCCCGGCAAAGCCGAAGAGACCGATCAGCCCTGAACTGAGGTGATACGGGTGCGCCGAGAGAGCAAATGCCATGGTGGTCCAGAAAATCGAGAACGAACCAAAGCTCAACATGCCAAGAAAAGAACGAAGCCGCAGAATCGGCTCAGACCGCAAGAGATTGATGCCATCGCGCCACATCGCTACCACCGTCAACGGATGCTTTGGCTCCTCGACTGGCAGTCGCACCCAGACGATGATCGCGAGCACCACCGACGCCCCCGCTGCGACCAAGAACACGCTGTGATAACCAGCGAGATCGGAGAGGGCTCCCGAGTAGGTGCGCGCCAGGACGATACCCGCCAACAGGCCGGCCATCACCTTCGCGATCTCTGAGGAACGAGTCTCAATTGGGGCCGCGGCCGCAACGTAGGTGACGGCCAACTGTGCCACCACCGAGAAGATCCCAACTCCGATTAGCGACGCCCCAAGCGGAATCGTGCCAGTGACAAGTCCAGCTCCAAGATCAAAGATCCCAGCCAACAACAGTGTCAATACGATCAAAAAGCGGCGGTCGAAACGGTCGCCCAACGGCAGCAACACGGCAAGGCCAACGACGAACCCCGCCTGGGTGACGGTGATCAGAAAACCGGCGTTACCACCAGAGAGGTGCAGCGACACAGAGACGACGTGCAGCAAAGGCTGCAGGTAATACGTGTTCGCGACACCCACACCGGCGACGACGGCTAGCAGCAGTGAAGGTAAACGCTTTGTAGGCATAGAGTGATTTGTCTACCAGCCTATCAGGGCAGGTAGAATAATGGGGTACCTCAATGAAGGAGTAGAAGCGATGGACCCGATCACAGCGGTTATCGAGATCCCACGAGGATCCAAGAATAAGTACGAAGTCGACCACGAGACCGGAGCCGTTTGGTTGGATCGCACCCTCTTTACGCCGATGAGCTATCCACTTGACTATGGCTACATCGATGACACGCTGGGCGAAGACGGCGATCCACTCGACATCCTCTTGCTCGTCGACGTACCGACCTTCCCGGGGTGTCACGTCAAAACCCGCCCGGTTGCCTGCTTCATCATGTCCGACGAGAACGGCCGTGATGTCAAGATCCTCGGCGTGCCGGCCAAAGATGTCCGCTACGAACGCTACCAAAAGCTTGACGATATCCCGACTCACATCCGCGATGAGGTGGAGCACTTCTTCGGCCACTACAAGGATCTTGAGCCAGGCAAGTCGGTGACCATCGAGGGCTGGCGCGATCTCGGCCAGGCACAAGACGAGATTGCCGCCTCGTTCAAGCGATACGAGCACTGATGAGTCTCTCCGTGACGAATGCCGCCGACGAGCGAAAGGCCCAGCTTGAGGCGTTGCTCGCCAAGTTGCGCCCAGCCGTCCAAGCCGACGGCGGCGACCTCTATCTGGCTTCCGTTGACACGGAGACCGGCAAGGTCGTGGTCGGACTCTCCGGGGCCTGTTCGAGCTGTGCCATCTCGACGACGACCGTCAAGCTCGGCGTCGAGCGCATCTTGAAGGCCAAGCTCCCCTGGGTCACGAGTGTGGATGGAGACATCGACACCTCCATCGATTTTGAAGCAAGCGCCCGCCTCGGCACTGGTGGGTACGTACCCATCTCGATCCGCAAGAGCTAACCCGTGGGTGTCATCGAGCGAGTCGACCACGACACGACCGCAGTACTGACCATCAATCGCCCAGAGAAGAAGAACGCGCTTCGGCTCGAGGACTTCGACGATTTGGCCAGCCAACTGCTTTTGGCCGACCAGGATCCAAACGTACGCGTGATCGTGCTTACTGGGACCGACGACAGCTTCAGCGCCGGCGCGGACCTCAAATCACTGGCCGACTATGAGCGCAACCCCCTCGGTCACCTGGGGCGGATTCATCACTGTGCGAGGACGTTGGCCCAGGTCGCCAAACCAACGATCGCTGCGATCAATGGCGTGGCCGTTGGCGCAGGTCTTAACCTTGCCCTCGCGTGTGATCTCGCGATCGCAGGCCGCTCGGCGATGGTGAGCGAGATCTTCATTGATCGGGGTCTCACGCTCGACTACGGTGGCTCCGCACTCTTGATCCAACGCATCGGCCTCCATCGTGCCAAGGAGCTCGCCTTCTTCGCCACCCGCCTCGTCGGCGATGAGTTGATAGATTGGGGGCTCGTCAACCGTGTGGTCGACGACGACCGCGTCCAAGCCGACGCCCTAGCATGGGCCGAGCAGCTCGCGACACGGTCCCCGACCGCCCTCGCACTCACCAAATCGATCCTGAATCGGGCCGCACCGTCGCTCACCGAGGCTATCGACCTCGAGGTCATCGCGCAGGTAGCCGCGCTGTCTGACCCCAGCATTGGCTCCACGCTAACCAACTTCTAGCGCGCGACGCCACCCATGGCCATGAACGACATCGACCCCATCACTCACGCACCGGCACACGTTCGACTGCTTCAGCCGTATCAGGCCAACAAGTCCTACCTGTGCCCAGGATGCAATGGAGAGATTCGCCCTGGTACCGCCCATTTTGTCGTGGTGCCAATCGACAACGTCGAGCTACGACGCCACTGGCACCGTCGCTGCCTTGAGTGGGAACATCGTCACCGACGCTGAACGAACACGCCGAACGAACACCTTGGCACATTCCTAAGCGTTGGTCACTGTTGGGAATCGACGATGATCAACAACGCTACGGCCTCGACACCCCCGTCCAAACTCATTCAACCGCTCGAGGATTTGGTGGGGCTGCACCCAAGGTTAGGTTGTGCTGCATTCAGGGCCCTGATGGTTGCGTTCCCGGCCTGATGGGGCTACGTCCACTGCCTGATGGCTGAGCCCAAGGCTTGGTTGCTACGTTCAGGCTTTAGTCAAACCCTCAGGGTCTGGTGGCAACGCTCAGAGCGTGATCGATATCGGCCCAAAGATCGTCGGGCGACTCAAGGCCCACGCTGAGGCGCACCAGTCCGGCCGGCAGTCGCTCCTCACCCACATACTTGGACCGTCGCTCCGCCAGGCTCTCAACACCACCGAGCGAGGTCGCGTGATGAAACACCCTAAGCTCACCGACGAACCGGTCAGCCTCCTTAGCACTGCCAAGAATCAGGGAGAGCAGTGCCCCACCGGCACTTTGTTGTCGTCCCGGCCCGACCAGGGTATCGTCAAAGCCTGGATAACAGACCGCGTCGCTCCCGAGACGCTCGACCAGGTTGTCCGCGAGCTGCGCAGCGGACTCACTCGCGTGCTTGACGCGTACGCCAAGCGTCTTGGCGCCCCGGAAACTGAGATAGGCCTCAACCGGCCCAATAACCGATCCAACCACCGCCCGTACCTCATATAGTCGCTCTGCGAGGGCTTCATCCCCGACGATCACGAGCCCGGCAAGGACATCGGAGTGCCCAGAGATGAACTTGGTCGCCGAATGAACGACGATGTCCGCCCCAAGGCTGAGGGGATTTTGCAACACCGGCGTGGCAACCGTGTTGTCAACAGCGAGCAGTGCCCCGTGATCGTGTGCGGCCTTGGCAAGAGCAGCAATGTCGTAGGTGACGAGCAACGGGTTCGATGGCGACTCAATCATCAACACGTCGCCAGGCCCAAGGTTATCGATGGTGGTTGGCTCTCTCAGTGCCGACTCACTGATGGTCGTACACTGCTTGAGGTCACGCCCGATCATAAACTTGGCCAGATCGCGAGAACCAACGTAAGTGTCCTCTGAGATCACGAGCCGACCTTCGGCCAAGAGAGACGAGGCAAACATCGCCGCCTGCCCAGAGGCGAACGATACGCCAGTACCCCCTTCGAGCTCGCCAATCAGGGTCTCAAGGGCCTCCCAAGTGGAGTTGGAGTGGCGCCCGTAGACGACGCGCTGCCCCTCATAATAGGTAGCGTTGAGCGAAACCGCAGGATTGGGACCGTGTAGCCGGTCCTCCACCACCGGGAGCTGTAACTTCGTAAAGGTGTCCATCTATCCCCATCGCTGTAGGAGCCTAGGATTCGGGTTTTGCAATCTCCTCGATGTTGACATCTTTGAAAGAGATAACGCGTACTCGCTCGACGAACCGGACTGGGCGATACATATCCCAGACCCATGCGTCCTCGAGCACGACATCGACAAAATTGACACCCTCTTGCTGCTTAGGCTCGACTGTAACCACATTGGCTAGGTAGAAACGGCGCTCCGTCTCTACTACAAACCTAAACAGGGGAAGTACTGCCTTATATTCCTGATAGAGGGCGAGTTCGACCTCGGTCTCAAATCGCTCGAGATCCTCGGAGCTCATGCCAACCGAAACCTCGGACACCAACGAAAGGCGTTCATCGCTTCTCTTTGATCTTGGCCGCCTTACCTACCCGATCTCGAAGGTAATAGAGCTTGGCGCGACGGACGTCGCCCCGGGTGACAACTTCGATCTTGGAGATGATCGGTGAGTGGATCGGGAAGATGCGCTCAACGCCCACGCTAAAGCTCACCTTGCGCACCGTGAAGGTCTCGCCAAGGCCAGAGCCATTGCGAGCAATCACCGCGCCTTGGAAGACCTGAATGCGCTCTCGTGAGCCCTCGACGACTCGTACGTGGACCTTGAGGGTATCACCTGGACCAAAGTCGGGGATGTCCGTCTTAAGGGACTCCTGGTCTAGCATGTCGGTCGGCTTCATCGCTCGAAACGCTCCTTGTCGAAAATATGCAACAGTTCATCATACCCGTAGCGATGTAAGAGCTCGACCTCTTGGGCGGAGATCCCACCACGACGAGCGATCAGATCCGGACGCCGTTGGATCGTACGCACCAGCCGCTGCGCTAAGCGCCATCGATCAACCTCCCCATGATCGCCTGAAAGCAACACGTCAGGAACCTCGGCGCCGTCGATGACCCGGGGACGGGTGTACTGGGGGTACTCCAGCAACAGCTCCTTGGAGAATGACTCCTCTTGTGGACTCGCCACATTGCCAAGCACACCGGCCAAAAGCCGTGCGGTCGCTTCGATCACCACCAGGGCGGCGAGCTCACCACCGGCCAAGACGAAGTCACCGATCGAGAGCAGCCGATCACAGCGCTCCTCGATGCGGGCATCAAAGCCCTCGTAGCGTCCACAGATCAACGTGAACCCATCGAGTGCGCTCAGCTGCTCAGCGTCCGATTGGGTAAACCTCGCTCCGATGGGACTCAGCCCAATGACCGGTGCAACCACGCGCGGATCTCCGAGGGCACGCACAATCGGCTCGGGCATCATCAACATCCCAGGGCCTCCACCATAGGGAGCATCATCGATGGAGCGACGAGGGTCATCGGTGTAGGAGCGTAGGTCGAGGACCGTGACCTCAAGGAGTGATCGTTCGAGCGCTCTACCGAGTAAGGACGATCCGAGGTAGTCCTCGATCATCTGTGGGAAAATGGTGACGACTGCGACCCGCAGCGTCATAGATCAAAGAGCCCCTCGGGTGCCTCGATCGTCACCCGATCAACCTGAACATCGGTGATAAAGATCGTCGGCACGAGCGCGTCGGTATCAAGCACCATGAGCTCACTCGCTGGGTTCGCCTGGACGGCGACCACCAGACCGTGAGCGACCCCGCGTTGATCGAGAACGGCTTTGCCAAGCAACTGGCCAACAAGGGTCACCGGTGGATCCTCAAGGGGATCGGCATAGAGCGTCGATCCTGCAAGAAGCTTCGCCTCCTCCATGGAGTCGACACCCTCTAATCTGACGAGCTGGCGGTCACCGATGGAGCGAACTGACACCACTGTGACGCTTCGCCCGGACTTCGTCGTGAGCACCAAACCCGGGTGTACCCGATCAGGGACATCGCTCAGCGGCTTCAAATACAGCTCGCCCGCGAGCCCGTGGCTACGCCCGAGTTGGGCTACCTCAACCTTGACGACGGGGTCGGTCGTCGCGTCGTGGTCCCCCACGTCGATTACCACCGTTTCCTCCACGCGACGGGCGTCCCCCGCGGCCTCCACCTGGCCTGCCGTCCGAGAACTCCACCTGGGCGCTCAATCCGGAGCGCTGAGCAGCGGCCCCGACGATCGTGCGGATCGCGGTCGCCGTGCGGCCTCCGCGCCCAATGACCTTCCCAAGCTCACCTTGGGGAACCGTCACCGAAACCTTGACTTCACCCTCATGGGCACCACTGGTGTGGCGAACCGTGATCTGATCTTGACCGTTACGCACCAACGAGCGCGACAGATAGCCAACGAGCGAGCTGATGTACTCACCCGACTGGCTCACGGAGCCAGCAGCCTCGTCCTGATCGTTGGCAGCATCCTGGTGGCTTTGGCCGGCATCAACCGGTTGGTTGGTGCTTGCCACTGCGGCGACGGCGTCGCCATCGGTGGAGTCGTTGGCGATCGCTTCGTTGGCCGACTCGTCACCAGCCATCTCGTCGTGTTCGGTCACTGTGCACCCTCTTTGTTGGCCAACTCCAAAATCTTGGAGACTCGCTCGGTGGCGGTAGCGCCTTTGTCGATCCAGCGCTTTGCCGCATCGACATCGATGTGGAACTTCGACGGCTCGTTTCTTGGCGAGTACCAGCCGATGATCTCGAGGAACCGACCATCGCGAGCAACCCGCGAATCGGCCGCCACGATACGGTAGTGGGGCTGCTTCTTCTTACCAGTGCGAGCTAGGCGCAACTTAACTGCCACAAATTTCTCCTCAATAGAACTCGTTCACGACCATCAATGCCATCAACGACCAACAACGCTCATCAACCATCACGTAAGACCACCATCACCATGCGTTACGATCACAAGATGATCACGCATGATCTTGGTCTCACGTTGACGAACACCGTCGACGTCGCTAACGGTTAACCACTTAAGTGTAGGCGCTCCGAGTCGCCTACCTGCGCTTCTTGCGTTTGCTCTTGGCACGGCTCCGTGTCGCTGACGGCGGCCCCATGCCCATCTGGCGCATCATTTTGTTCATGTCACGGAACTGCTTGAGCAAAGCATTGACCTGGAGCTGGGTGGTGCCTGACCCGGCGGCGATCCGGGTCCGCCTCGAAACGTCGATCATCGAGGGGTTCTTGCGCTCCTCTTTGGTCATCGAGGAGACGATCGCCTCGATGCGGCTGATCTCAGCCTCGTCGATCTCCTGGTTCTTCAGCTCTTTGGGCACCCCAGGCAACATGGACAACACCCCCTTGAGGGGGCCCATCTTGCGCACCTGTCGCAACTGCTCAAGGAAGTCCTCGAGGTCGAAGTGACCTGATCGGAGGCGATCAGCCCCCTTCTTGGCGACATCTTCATCCATGGTGTCTTGTGCACGCTCAATGAGGCTGAGCACGTCACCCATACCAAGAATCCGCGACGCCATCCGATCCGGATAGAACGGCTCGAAATCCTCAAGCTTCTCGCCGACGGAGGCAAAGGCGATGGGTTTTCCAACAACCTCCTTCACCGACAGGGCTGCGCCACCCCGGGCATCACCGTCGAGTTTGGTGAGGATCACCGCCGAAAGCTCGAGGCGCTCGTCAAAGGCCTTGGCAGTCACCACCGCATCCTGTCCAATCATCGAGTCGATGACTAAGAATCGCAGATGCGCTTCGGTCGCCTTTTGGATGTTGGATACCTCGTCCATGAGGGCATCATCGATCGCCAACCGGCCAGCCGTGTCGATGATGACCACATCACGGGCTAAGCGCCGTGCTTCGGCCACACCCCTGACGGCGACCTCAACCGGGGTGGTTGGCTCGCTAAAAACCGGTACTTGTGCCTGTTCACCCAGGATCTCCAGCTGGCGGACGGCACCTGGTCGCGCCAGATCCGCCGCCACCAGATAGGGGGAACGCCCCTGTCGTCTCAGCAGCAACGCCAGCTTGGCCGCCGCCGTCGTCTTACCAGACCCTTGCAGTCCAGCCAGGAGCAGGATGGTCGGAGGCGTCGAGGCGAACCGAATCCGGTACGTATCCTGTCCAAGGACATCGATCAGCTCGTTGTGTACAGCCTTGACCACTTGCTGGCCTGGGGTGAGCGACGGAGAGGCCATCGCCCCGACGGCCGCGGCTCCCACCCGCTCGCTGATCAGGTTGACGACCCCGATATTGACGTCAGCCTCTAACAGCGCACGGCGGATTTCGCCAAGCGCCTCATCGACATCGGCTTGTGTGAGTCGGGTCTTGCCACGGATACGTGACAACGCGCCATCGAGGCGTTCACCAAGCGTCTCAAACATCAGTCTCCTCCCCTATCAAGGCTTGGACAAAAGCTTTGGGATCAAAGGGTGCAAGGTCACCGAGACCCTCGCCAAGGCCGACCAGTTTGATGGGAAGGCCAAACTCCGATTCGATCGCGAGGGCCACGCCACCTTTGGCACTCCCATCCAGTTTGGTCAACACGATACCGGTCACCTCAGCAGCCCCGTGGAACACCTCTGCCTGTCGCAGTCCATTTTGACCGGTGGTTGCGTCGATCACCAACAAAACCTCCGTCACCTCACCCGAAGACTTCGCTGCGACTCTCCTGATCTTCTTCAGCTCCTCCATCAAGTTAGTTTTTGTCTGAAGGCGGCCAGCGGTGTCACAGAGCACCACATCGCTGCCGACGGCTCTGGCGTGTTCGATGGTGTCGAAGATGACCGAAGCCGGATCGGCCCCAGGCTGACCCGAGACGACCTCAACACCGGTGAGCGAGGCCCACACACCGACCTGTTCGGTCGCCGCAGCACGGAACGTATCCCCTGCTGCGATCATCACCGAACGGCCTTCGCGCATCAGAAGACTGGCTACCTTTCCGATCGTGGTGGTCTTGCCGGTCCCGTTTACCCCCACCATCAAAACAACACTGGGCTTGGTTATCTCTGAGAACTGCAATTCGCGGGGAGCATCGGCAAACTTAGACTCGAGCAGCGCAACCAGCGCTTGGCGAAGATCATGGGCTGACGGGCTCTTGCCGAGTTGGCTCTTGAGTGCCGCGACGACCTCACTGGCGACCGTTGGCCCCATGTCGGAGAGAATGAGCGTCTCTTCAAGACGCGTCCACTCCTCGGCATCCACTCCGGCCCCACCAGAGCGCAAACGAGAAAACAGCGACGCGAACGGACCACGGGAACGAGACAGCGACGAAGCCATCGAGGCATGCGGCGCCGGCGCCAACTCGGCCGGGGAGCTCTCTTCCAGCTCATGCTCTCTTTGTTCAACCTCTGTTGTCAAATCCCTTGGCGCACCTGGTTGCAGAACCGACGCCGGGTCCGGCGATGTGTCCTTAGCTGGTGCCGACACATCCTTGGCACCGTCAGGCACGGCAGGACCCTGAATCTCAGCCTCATCAACCCGTTGAGTAGCGGTGCCATCGACATCGGGTGCGCTGACCTGGGGCGTGTCGCGCTCATCGAGTACATGACGATTGGTACTCGATCTCGTTCGTACGAGGGCGAGGCCAAATCCAAGAATGACAAAGAGGACAACAACGATCAAGAGTGAATCCATTGTCACCCATCGTAGATCCCGCGTCGTCGACTCGTAGCCATACAGGATCGAACAATTGAAGTCATCACCCTTGCCCAAGATGTTCAAACTCGCAGCAAGATCACCAAAATCTCACTGTCCGCTGCAGGTGAGACCCACCAGGATGGCCCCTACACAAAGTTTCAACTACCGCCATCGCCGATGTGGCTTCAAACGCCAGCAGAACAAGTCCACTCCAAACCAGGACTCCACGAGACGATGCTGTGTGAGGTAGTGTCGGAATCGTCACGGCGCGAGCCTCGGTGTCCAGCTGTCAAATGTCTGACACAACAAGGCAACCGCTCCACTCCAACGAACAGCAGGCATCTGGCCTAACTGCTCGACACTGGTGTCCTTGATCTGGCACGGTACCGTAGTGTTGGGACCAGTGTCTGCGCCCACAACGCGGCTGAAGTGGCTATCAATCTCCACATCGCCCACGGTTACGCTCTCTTAGGTCTCGGTGCCCGTTTCCTCGAAGGCATCGATCAGAACATGACGTACCACGGTTGAGAACCCACGAGGTGACATGGAAACACCCACCAACGAGTTTGCAACCTCCATCGTTCTGCGCTGGTGGGTCACGACGATCACCTGATGGTCCCGACTCACATCCCCGACGAGTCCAGCAAACGCCGAGAGGTTCTTGTCATCGAGGGCAGCCTCAACCTCATCGAGGACCACAAAGGGCACCGGGCGAACCTTGAGAACCGCAAACAAGAACGCCAGCGAGACCAGAGAGCGTTCGCCCCCCGAAAGAAGCCCCAACCGACGGACACGTTTTGCGGGGATCTTGATGTCGAGGTTGATGGGACTCGTCAACGGCTCCCCTGGGTTATCGAGCACCACTGCTCCAGTCCCCCCACGAAACAGCCGCTCCATCAACCGGTCAAACTCTACACTGACGGCTCCCACCATCTCAGTGATCCGGGTAGCCATCTCCCGTTCGAGCACGATAAAAGCATCCTCGGCGAGCCGATGGGCCTCACGCACATCGGCGGTCTCGACCCGAAAGCGCTCGAGCTCATCCTCGAGTTCCGCGAGCTCGAGAGCCGCCAGAGGATTCACCTGTCCCACCTTGACGATCTGCTCTTCAAGCTCAGCGAGCAACCCTTGAGCGGTGGTCGGTGCAACGCCTTCGGGTAGCGCTGCTTGGCGAATGTGCGCCAGCGACAGCCCCGTCGCTCGAACCGCCGCCTCCTCTTCAGCCAGCAGACGACTGCGCAAACGACTCTCCTCGGTCGCATAGGTCAATCGTTGGTTGCCTAACGTCTCGCGTTCGCGCGCCCTGGCCTGGCGACGCTCCTCAGCGAGGGTGTTTGCTCGCTCCTCCTCGTGGCGTGCCGCAGCAACACGGGCTTCCAGTGGGATGAGCCGACTAGCCTGGGCACCAATCTCGTCAGCCAGGGTCCCCAACTGAGCGATCAGGGAACGCACCTTGGCCAACGGAGCCCGATGATCACGATCCATGCTTTCGGCACGGGCCTTGAGCGCCGCCTCTCTCGTCTCGAACTCGCCGAGACGCTCTCCAGCCGCTTTGAGTTGGGCAGCGAGATCAGCCGCCTCGAGCCGAATGCTCACATCGCTTCGCTCGAACTCACCTCGGGCTCGCTCGTAGGCCTGGACGAGTAGTTGTTGCTCCTCAAGCTGGGCGATGGCCACGCCCAACCGTTGATCGATTGTGGCGACCTCGTCGTCGCTAACGACTTGTGTCACATCGCTCGCCTCGAGGGGGGCGACAAGGAACTCCAGTTCAAGCGTAAGCTTTTGCACCTCAGAGCCCAGGGCTGCCAAGCGAGTGGTCACCTGCTCGCTCCGGCGGGTCAGCCCTTTGTCTGTGGACTCATGGTTGGCCACGGCCTCGCGCAGCGATCGCACGACGGGCTCTAACTCTGCGATCTGGCGAGCAACCTCTTGGCTCTCGCGGGTGTGCTCATCAAGCTCACGCTGGTGAGTAGCGAGTTGGAGCTGGGCAACCGCCTGTGGGGAGGCACCAACGCGCAACAGGCCGTCGCGAAACATGGTACCTTTACGATCGACAATCACGCCCTCGGTATCGCCGTTGCGCAGATGCGCAAGTACATCGTCGACCAGTCGTACCGCCCCAAATTGGGATGCGAGCCATGACGGAGCCTGCTCGAAGAAGGCTGCGACCGCGTCCGGGGTCGCGGCCTCACTGCTTGGTGACGGGACGAAACCGACGAAGGAGTCTGCTGAGGATCGATCGAGGGCGCTCAACAACTCGGGGAGGCTGGTATACACATGGGCCTGACTCAACTCACCCAACACCGCGGCGACCGCCTCGGCGAGTCCCTCTCGAGGGACCAGCGTCCGACCTAATGAGCTCGCCGCCTCAGCGCCAGCCAACTTGATCAACGAGTTCACCTGAGCGCTCAGCGCCCGAAGCTGACCCTGGAACTCACGATCCTTACCTCGGTACTCCCCGAGCTGTGCCTCGGCCTCGGCCAGAGCGTGGCGATGCTCGACGAGCGCACTCGCCAACTCCTCTCGTTGCCTGCCATGTTCTTGTAGTTCGAGCTCGAGCATCGCAATCTCAGCCTCGGCCTCGGCCAATCGAGCTTCAGCTTTTTGGCGACGGGTGCGCCTCATCTCCTCCTCAGTGGCCAAACGCTCCCGCTCGGCAAGCCTGCGCCGTTGCTCGGCCACGAGCTGTGCCCGCTGACCGCGCAGGTCTGCGACCAACGCCTCGAGCTCGACGGGCCGGGTCGGAGCGCCCTCTTCGGCCTCGCGACGCTTAGCCGCGAGCTCACCTCTGCGAGCAGCGAGGGCCTCGCCAGCCTGCTCTAGTTCATCGATGCGCACATGCACCTGGGCCTTGGCCTCATCGATACGTCCGAGCTCGTCCGTGACCATGGCCAATTCGGCGTCACTGCGAGCGATCGTCGATTCGAGCTTGTTGAGTGGTGCCATCGCCTCAAGCACCTCACCGCGCAGGTCCGAAGCGTCCTGGCGGAGGCTACGTAGCCGAAGTAACAGCGGCTCAAGTACCGATTGACGTACCTCGGTCTCGTCGTGATCGACCCCGAGCTCCTCGAGGCGCGTGGTCACCCCCAGGAGCGCTCGCTTGGCCTCCTCGGCCTGCTCGGCGTAGCCCTCGAGCCGACGGCGCATCACCCAAAGGGCGATCGCGTCACGGCGACGAGTCAACTGCTCACGCTGTTCATAGAGGGTTACCTGGGAGCGCAGCGGCTTGATCCGACGCCTGAGCTCTCGTTCTTTGAGAGCGACCTCGTGCAGGCTCTGGGTGACGCTTTCAACGTGGCGCTGGGATTGACCAAGCCGTCGGCGTAGCGTCGACACCTGCGCCGCGTCCTCGAGCACCGCGCGGATCTCATCGCCCTTGGCGTTGGCCAACGACTCGATCTCCCCTTGGGAGATGATCACGTGTTGGGTCTTGCCAAGGTTGGCCTCACTCAAGGTATCGACGAGGTCGACGAGGCGACACTGGGCACCGTTGAGGCGGTATTGAGCGTCACCGTTGCGCGTAATCGCTCGGCTCATGGCAATCTCGGCCATCGGGAGCGACACCTGCTGATCGGTATTATCGAACTCGATCGTCACCTCGGCGCGCCCCAGCGGTTGGCGACCGTCACCACCGGCGTAGATCAGCTCCTCCATCTTGGTCAGACGAAGCAGACGTGGGCTCTGTGCGCCCAATACCCATGCCAACGCGTCCACCACGTTCGATTTCCCCGAGCCGTTGGGGCCGACGATCGCGGTGACACCAGGGTCGAAATCGATCGTCACTGAATCGGCGAAGGACTTAAAGCCCGTCATCTTGAGTCGCTGAAGCCGCATTACAACCTCCGCTGACAGCGAGGACAAAGGTGCGAGTACCGGCGCTGATAGCGCTGTCGCTCGATCCGGTGATAACACAGCAAACATCTGTGCCCCTGGCGTTGATAGACCAGCAGCGATGGGTAATACGTACCCTCACCTTCGAGATTGCGATAGCTGCGATCAGCGAAGGTGGAACCTCCGTGGGCGATGGCCTCACGAAGGACGCACCCGATGCCATCGACGACTTGGGCAAGTCCATCGATACCGAGTCGTTGACACGGCTCTTCGGGGTGGAACCCCACCCGAAACAGCGCCTCGTCGGCGTACATATTGCCTAGTCCAGCCATCATCTTCTGGTCCATGATAAAGGCCTTGACACCCCGGTGCGTTAGCAAGAACCGAGGTCGAGCCTCGTCGATGACCACCTGTCGATCGGCCAAGAGATCGACTCCAAGATGCGAGAGCATTGTGGCATGTGGTGGAGTGACACTCCAGTGATCGACCCAAAAGACCTCGCCAAAGGTCCGCGGATCCACCAACAGCAACGACCCTCCATCATCAAAGGTCATGGCCAGTTGGGTGTGTGTTGGCTGGGTGTGTACTGGCTGGGTCCTCGTGTCCTCCGAATCGGAGGCGCCTTCAAGGCGCAAGAAACCCGACATCCCCAGATGTATCACCACGGCACCAAGATCTTCGAACCGAAGCGCGAGGAACTTGCCGATCCGATCGACACCGATCACCCTGCGGGGCTCCCAGTGGGCAAAGACCTCGACATCACCACGACGCACCACGCGTCGACCATCGACTCGCACCGACTCGATCACCAGACCGTCAATGGCCCTCTCAAGCTGGCGCCGAATGGTCTCGACCTCAGGAAGCTCAGGCATTAGCAAACCCAGGCATTAGCAAACCCAGGCATTAGCAACCCAGACATGAGGACGTTCGAGCATCACAAGGTTGGGGAATCGGAGCATTCAGGCGTCGGAACTGCGGGGTCCTGACCCATGGCTATCAGATCCAGCAACAGCGGCTTGTACGACCTCAAGCTTGTCGAGGGCAAGCTGGCAGGCAGCCTGCTCGGCCTCTTTGCGACTATGGCCCTCCCCTACGAACGTTCCCAACTCCCCGAGTGTCAAGTCGACGCGAAAGCGCCGATCATGATCGGGCCCAGTCCAACTGACCTCGTAGGCTGGTTGGTCGAGCCTAGCCTGGACAAGGATCTCATGGAGGCGTGATTTGAAATCTCCGAGAATCGGGTCGGCCCCGTGGGCAATGAGCATCGGCTCCACCAGGGCGAGAACGAACTGAGCAGCCACGTCGAGCCCATGGGCCTCATAGAGTGCACCGATGATGGCCTCCACCGCATTCGAGCGAGCGTTTGCACTCACGGCATCGGCTTGGCCAACGATGAGCAGGGAATCCACGCCGAGCTCAAGCCCGCGGAGGGCCAACGCCGACCGAGAGACCAGCGCGGCGCGCAGTTTGGTCAACCTTCCCTCACTTGCACTTGGGTACCGTCGATAGAGATGATCGGTCACGACCAGCTCCAAGACGGCGTCACCAAGGAATTCGAGGCGCTCATTCGATTCGAGCGACTCCTCCACCGCTGAGCGATGCGTCAGCGCCTGGTTATAAAGAGGATGGTCGACAAAACTAGGGGGCAGGAGCGCAAGGAGTTCGGGGACAGAGCCCGCGCCACGCCGATCCGCCAACGTTACTGACTCACTCCGAGCACCGAGGCTACGTAGTCCACAGCATCACGCATGGTTCGTAGGTCCTCAAGGTCGTCATCCTCGATACGGAACTGATGCTCTCCCTTGGAGAACTCATTCTCGATGGCCTCAACCAGCTCGATGAGCGCCAACGAATCGGCGTCCAGGTCGTCGACGAACGAGGAACCCTCTTGAATCCGATCTTCGCTGATCTCGAGAATCTCGGCCAACTGATGGCGGATGACCTCAAAGATTTGCTCACGCGACGTCGGGTTACTCACCTGTACTCCCCTCTAACCTTCGAATAGTTTCTACGACCTTAGCCTCTGCGAGCTGACGGGCGTTGCGAACAGCGCTGGCGACGGCTCGAACGTTAGAGGCTCCGTGCCCGATCAGAAACAGCCCATTGACACCGAGGAGTGCGGCCGCACCAGTATCGTCTGGGGTCATCTGATTCCACAACGGCAACAACTTTGGTAACGCAAGATCGAGCACACCATCGTCACCTGCGCCGAGCGCACCTAAAACCACGTTAGCCAACAGGTGTGCAGCACCCTCGAGCGATTTGAGCACAACATTGCCAGTGAAGCCATCAGTGACGACGACGTCGACCCGGTCACTCATGATATCGCGCCCCTCTACGTTGCCGATAAATTTGATGGATGGCTCCTCAGCGAGTAGGTAGTAGGTCTCCTTGACGAGGGTGTTCCCTTTGCCAGGCTCCTCGCCAATGGAGAGGAGCCCCACCCGGGGGTGTTCGATTCCCAATCGGGCCGCGGTATACACCGAGCCCATCACCGCAAACTGATGAAGCCAGGCTGGGGTAACCTCGGTGTTTGCACCGGCATCGAGCAGCACTGTTGAGGTGGTGCCCGGCACCGGCAATTCGATGGTGATCGCAGGACGAGCGACGCCACGAATACGACCCACTTTGACCAGTGCGGTGGCCATGGCGGCGCCAGAGTTGCCAAAGGTGATGAACGAGCTCGCGCGCTGCTCCTTGAGCAGCGTCGCTCCCACAACCATAGAAGCGTCACGCTTGCGACGTGGGGCACTCGCCGGGTCATCGCTCATGAGGATCTCCTCACTTGCAACCACGGTCTCCACACGAGCATCACCCTCGAAGAGCTCACAAGCCGCGTGCGATCCCACCGCAATCACCGACCCACCCATGGTGTCAAGGGCACTCTTGACGCCCTCGACGATCACCGCTGGACCGCTATCGCCCCCCATGAGGTCCACGGCAACTGGATTCACAGTGTTACGCTTCCACCTCGAGGGCTTGGCGACCCTTGTAATAACCGCAACTTGGGCACACGTAGTGGGGCCGCTTCGGGCTCGAGCACGTGGGGCAAAGGCTTGCTGCGGGACCCATCAGCTTCCACGAGGAAGCTCTTCGACTTCTCGTCTTCGCCTTCGACGTCGATCTCTTTGGAACCGCCATGACTACCTACTCCTCTATTGAGCCACCGAACCGTGCGCGACCCACACGATGGGGTCGGTTCGGCTCGTCAACAATACGATTTGACCAAATAACTCTAATGGGATAGTCAGCAAAGTATGCACATCGCCTCGGTGAACATGGCATGGCTCCGGACGCTCCGCAATGGCGGTTACCAGAGTCGATCGAGGGCTAGAGCTGATCGAGGACGGTCCAACGCGGATCCCCGGTCTCTCCGGGGCATCCACACGGTCCTTCATTGAGATCAGCACCGCAGTTTTGACAAAGACCCTTACAGCCGGGGCGACAGAGCGGGACGGGTGGCAACAGGAGAACACATTGATCAGCGACGGCCCCCGTCAGGTCGAGCACCTCACCACGAAAACCGTACTGCTCCTCGGTGTCCTCACCTTCGACAAAGAGCTCCCGAAGCTCGCCAACGAGTTCGCCAGTGATCTCGGCCAAACAACGCACGCACTCGGCGACATAGCGGGTCTTGACGGTCAACGTGACAAAGACTCCCTCACCAACCGCCTCCGCCCTGCCCTCAACGGTGATCAGCGCATCATCTGGAACCCGCGACGACGTGACAAAGAGACCTGCGATGGTGCCGCTGAGCACGAAGGTGGTCGCTCGGTCACTACCTTTGCGTAAATTCGACAGCGACAGCTCAAAGTCACGCATCGCTCGCCCCACCCTGGTGCTCGTCATCGACACCGGGATCGCCTGGCTGAGGAGCAAAGAAGGTGTCAGGCTCCGGCGTCTCCGTCGCAGGCTCGGAGCTATCGGCGAGTCGTTGTCGACCACGCCTTGCCTGTTCGAGCAGGTCCGAGAGGATGATCTCGAAATTGGCGAGACGGCGATCGATATAGTCCTCGGTCTGGCGCTTGAGAGTATTGGCCTGTTCTCTGGCTTGCAGATCGATACGACGAGCACTGGTCTCGGCTGCGCGCACGATCTCCCCGTCTGAAATTATGCTCTCGACACGACGACGCGCCTCCTGGAGGAGTTGGTCTGCCTCCTGGCGCGTTCGCTCAAGCACCTGGCTACGCTCGGCTAGGACTTCACGAGCCTCTACAACCTCCCGAGGTGCCGCCGCTAGGCAGTGATCGATGAGTTCAAGGGCTTGGTCTCTCGAGATAATAGCCGATGTCGAGAGCGGAACCCCCTTGGCGTCGGCTACCATCCTTCGCAGCGCATCGAGCAGTTCGACAAGTGACTCACTCCCCTGTTGGTCGGTCACGGTCGGCTCCTGCGCTCCCCAAGGGCAACGTCAACCACCTTTGGCACCAACGACGAGACGTTACCGCCGTAGGCGGCCACCTCACGAATGAGTTTTGACGAGACGTACGAATACTCAGACGAAGTCGGCACAAACAGGGTGTCGATGCCCGAGAGCTCACGGTTCATCTGTGCCATCTGCAACTCGATCTCAAAATCCGACACCGCTCGTAATCCTCGCACGATGACATTGGCGTTCACGTCTTTGGCGAGGTCAACAACGAGTGACGCCAAGGCAACGACACTCACATTGGACATACCATTAACCGATGCACGGACCAACTCCATCCGCTCCTCCAGAGAGAACAGTGGACCAGCCTTTTGTGGGTTACGCATGGCAGCAACGACGACCTCGTCGAATAGCTTGCTCGCGCGCTCCACAACCTCGAGATGACCATTATGAAAGGGATCGAACGATCCCGGGAAGAGCGCACGTCTCATTGAAAACTAACCACCTCAATCTTCACGTATGCCGAGCCAAACCACGAGTGCCAACGCCTATAACGTCGACTCATGTTCGTCCAGCATGACCTGCTCAAAGAGACCTAAACGCGTGTCGCCATACCGGCGCCACCACATCATCTGCCATCTGGGCCCTAGCCCCACCTCGCTAGTAGACTCTATCACGACATAGCGAGCCGCTGGCAACCTTTGGCCAAGCTCTTCAAATGCCTCATATCGATACGGGGGATCCAAAAAGATAATCCCGAACTCGGTATCCCTGAAACGCTCGAGACATTGTAGGGCATCGAGTGACAGACATTGCATTCGGTTCTCTACGCCAAGCGCCGTAGCCTCACGTCGGACCTGGGCAACGAGCCCGGAGTTGTGATCGTTGTAGACCACCCGTGGCGCTCCTCGCGACAGCGCCTCAAACCCAATTGCGCCCGACCCACCGAATAGATCAAGCCAGCTCATCGTCTCGAGCGACACCATGCTGGCAAGGATCGAAAATAGCGCCTCCCGAAGTCTTTCGGTGGTGGGCCGCACTCCTTCTGGAACTCGAACCCTGAGCTTACGCCCTTTGAGCGTCCCGGCCACAATTCGCACCATCTCTCTTGCCCTTCCTACTTACAAACTCAATGGACGAGGCTCGATGACCGAAGCTCCCCGGCCAAGACTCCTTTACCAAGACGGCGCTTCGTCATGACTTACTCTTCAAGACTTGAGCATATCTGCTCAAGGCCATTAGGTTTATCCGCACACGGTTGATAGGGGGCTTTGCACTAAGTCTCAGTACCAGCGTGTGCACCGGAAGTCGGTGGCATTTGAACAATTGCTAAGCTCTACTACGCCAACATTTGCGTCCCTCGTGAAGTTCGCCCTGTCCGAAAGAACCGACTTTCCAGCGCAGACCGGTCACCGCCTCCGGGACATTCGGCACTTCGCCATGGACCCACAGACAAGAATGTGTCTTGGTGATTTGAGTAGCCAATATGTCCTATCATAAGAATATGGGCACCCTGGGAGCACCACAGGTTGCACAAGAGTTGAGAATCTCACTTCCTCGACTACATCGAATTGTTCATGGGCATCCGGGCGTGAGCTACAACACCCGTGGCACCTGAGGCTCGATGCGAGTGCCGTTAAGCATCTGCGTAGCCGAGTCGGAATAATCCCTGGAGTGGGTGGGCTCACGAGAACAGAGACGCAGGGGTCCAGTAGGGATTCGTGCGCAGCATCTACGCGCTGATCTCTTGAACGACTCCCGCGGCGACTACTTCATTACGGTGCTCAACCACTCCTCGTCGTTGGCGGTAATTCAGGGTAGTCGAAGGAGAGATGCCGAACGCAGCCCAAAAGGGCGCCTTAGCAAAACGCTGAGAGCGAACGGCTCTTTGAGGGTGAATCCATTCATTCATTCTTAGGGCTTTCCCTGGATCTTCTAACAGGGCACGCAAATCCTGTTCGCTGCGTCGCAAATGACCCTTCGGTCCACACGAGATGGCTTGAGCCCCAGTCTGGTTATCGCTCGGTGGAAAGTGGGAACGCTCACCCCGAGCCAGTCAGACACTTGTGTTGTGAACTACCCCCACCTGAAGGTGGAGGCTTCGTAAGCTAGTCTCGGTCACGCTGCAACCGTCCTCTGGCTCACTCTGTTTTCCCGCTTCCGCGGCCCGTAGACGGCATCAAGAAGGCGTGTCAGCCGTCGCGACGAATAACACAGGCTCATGGCTGAGCCTTCCACCAAGAACACCTCCGCTTTCGTGTTCCGTTCCTCGAGGGCAAACGACAATTCGTTGAGCAATTCTGTAAATGGTTCCCGGTCCAAATAGACATCTTCAGAGATGGACTAGCGCCGAACGTCAGAGGAAAACACCCCGACAGGCAAACGCTGCTGGCGTATCGGCAAAGCAGCGCGGTCTTAGTCCTGATGAACGAGCGCACACCACAGATGCAGGTAATGCTTGTGCTATCCTTTGTGCATCTGAAGAATCAGGTGCCAATTACTTCGAGAGCCACGACGATCCAACGGTTCAGGTAAAGCGA
>JALCZJ010000029.1 GCA_022690815.1 Ferrimicrobium sp. | reverse complement strand
TCGCATGGCTGGTGTCCAGTTCAATCTGAACCTCCCTACCTCACGTCCACAACGCTAGCGACGGCCAAACACTGTGGATGAGAACCGTGTGTTTGTTGGTGAGCACTCCCATAAGCGGGGGTGGGTGTTCGTACTGACCACGCACCTGTGCCAATCGACATACCATGTTTCAATCACCAATTCTCTTCATAACCGACCGATCCACCAGTATTGCGTTGTATGCCTCACAGCGCTTTCACCCAATCAACCTCAGGACTCAAACTTGCGCCCCCATCGCAACCACAGCGAGCTACCTTCTGGACAGCTTGACATCCGCTGAGGCAGACGACCCTCTCGCTACAGCCGGACTGAGCTACGCCCTAGAGGCCACGCTACTTGAATTCAGCCAAGAGGCTACGAAACGCGAACAGTCGTAGCTCGTTGTGGACGGCCAATCCTTCGACATTGACTCGAAGAAGTGCGCTCACCTCCAGCGTGGAGTAAAAATTTTGCAACCCCGTTGAACAAATCGCCGCTTCGATACGTACTTGCTACTGACCGAACTCCTGAAAGGGGACCTTAAATGAAAGCAAGAATCACCAAACCGCTCCTCGGACTCGCAGGGTTGGGGGCATCACTTGGAGCTTTGGCGCTGGTTGTAACACCTGCAACTGCCTTTGCCCAGCCTCTCGCTCCTCCTGCGCCTCCCAAGCCCGGCATGCCTGCCCCAGGCCCACTCTTCCCACAAAAGATGATCGCTACGGTCGCCCAGACCAATGCCGCGAATGGAGATACCAACCCCTACGGTATCGCGGTGGTCCCGAAGACGATCGGTTCGCTAAAAGCTGGCAATGTTTTGGTCGCTGACTTTAACAACACATCCACAATGGGTGAAGGGACTAGCATCGTCCAAGTCAACCCAAAGACCGGCCAAACCACGACCTTCTTTAGTTCGAATGCGATTACCGGTCCGGTGGCCATCGCGATCAACCCCAACAACGACTTTGTCTGGCTGGCCTACTACGGTCAGGCCAGTGACGGTAGTCAATCGGGTTACGCAGTTATCTCTCCCGAAGGCACTCTGCCAGTGAACTTCACTAATAAAAATTCGTCCTACATGGGTTACCATAATCTCTTCGAGGGTGTGTGGGGTGCGACCTATGCGAATGGAGCATTCTTTTGGACAAATGCTGGTTCTAGCATGCCCAACTCCTCCGGAACGACCGGACAGGTGTGGCGCTTAAACCCAAACCCTGGCGGCTCCTCGAACGGACAGCCGTTGAACTCGACGTACACACCGCTCGTAACGGATCTTCCAACCTCAGACATCGCTGGCACTCCACCAACCCCTTCGACGGTTGCCGGTCCGCAAGGAATGGCATACGACATGAGGAACAGCACGCTCTATGTCACTGACGACGACAACAACGCAATCTATGCGATACCTCACGCGCTCACAGCGACTGGTCCTGTGACACCGGTTCTGGTGTCAGAGGGTGGCGCATTGATGTCACCACAGGGAATTGTGATCGACCCAATCAACCACAATCTCTTGGTGGTCAACGGCGCTGGGAACAACAACCTCGTGGAGGTGACCCCCAAGGGACGACAGGTGGCAACCCGCAGCCTCGATCAGGGAGGTGCGGGTGCGCTGTTCGGCATTGCCACTTATACACAGGCAGGTCCCGGTCCGATGCATCGGCTTGGTCTCTACTTTGACGATTCCAACACAAGTACGCTGGACTCGTTAGCAGATCCGCAACCAATGCCACCGATGCCACCTGCGGGACCGGTAGGTAATCCACCGATGCCACCTGCGGGACCGGTAGGTAATCCACCGATGCCACCTGCGGCGCCGATGCACTATCAGTCGTGAGGAGCGCAACATCTCGGTATGCCTCTTGGTCGAGCGATACGCTAGATTGGTCCTAGCCGACACAAGCCAGGTGTAACGCACAACTCAGCAGCAACAGGGCTGGAGTGGGGTGGACCAGGTGTCCGTGCCCGCTCTTGCCCTGTTTGTGTAAACGTCATATCTTTCCAGCTCAGTGGGCTCGTGGAGTTACACATTGACACCCGAAAGACGTTGCATTCGCCCAGACTCTCCACACTGTGACCTTGTCACCAACAACGACTACGCTCGTTCGTTGGATGGCCTCTGGAACCGTGGAGATGCGCAGATGAGCCAAGACTTCTTAGTCATTGATACCCAAGAGGCTACGCTCCATGTGAGGACAAATCCATCGCTTCATCGTTGACCAGCTGATGATGTCACCATCCGTTCTTGGGGTGTGGTCGATGATGGCACGAAAGCGCCAGCAACCGACCGAGGAGTGCTAGATCCATCTAGCGGTGTACCGAGAACGCGACCATGCCAGCGCTGGGATCCAGTATGGTGACCTCTGTATCGCCGGCAGCATCGGTGTTCCCCAGTTCCGCCCTGCGTTGTCGGCCTCAAGAGCATCGTATCCAGGCCGCATCGTGCTTCTGCTTGGCACTAAGCCCTCGGCTCCCCTCCTGATCGACGAGGTGATGAGCTTGGCCACGTGCACCCAAGGCGACCCTGACAAAGTGCCTGCAATATCCTCAGCACGTCGTGTTGGCTCTTTGGTGCTTGCCACGCCCATGAACCGGCCCTACCATGTGGTCCATGCCGTACAGCGATAGCGGTCGCTATCAACCAGAGATAACAATCCCGCTCGGTTAAAAACCGAACTACTGATTGAAAGAGCGGGCGACGGGAATCGAACCCGCGTTCTCAGCTTGGGAAGCTGATGTTCTGCCGCTGAACTACGCCCGCGTTTTTCGAGATTCCTCCATCAACCTTCCATGTGCGTCACTTGAAGCAATCCCCAAAGGTTAGTGTAATTGCAGTATGATTTTGTCCGATCGATCTATCATGACAGCCCTCGAGACAGGCCGGGTCGTCATCGACCCCCTGGCCGAACGAGCCGTGCAACCGTCCTCGATTGACTTGCGTATTGGCCACAAGTTTCGAGTCTTTCGGAACTATTCGAAGGGCATGATCGACGTCAGGGAACCACTGGACGACCTCACCGAACTCCTCGAGGTCGACGAGGGAGGGGCACTCATGCTCCACCCCAACGAATTCGTCCTCGGAGCAACTGTCGAGCGTGTCACGATCGGCCCAGACCTGGTGGGCCGCTTGGAGGGCAAGTCGTCACTTGGACGCCTTGGGCTTCTCATCCACTCAACAGCAGGCTTCATCGATCCTGGCTTCTCTGGCACCATCACGCTAGAACTTTCCAACGTCGCCAATCTCCCGATCAAGATCTATCCGGGGATGAAGATAGGACAGATTTCCTTCCTCGAGATGACGACACCAGCTGACAACCCGTATGGGTCAGCTGGGCTCGCCAGCAAGTACCAGGGCCAAGACGGCCCTACGCCAAGCCGCTACCAACTCGACATCTGACCCATGATTGGGCTCTTTATGTTACCGATCAGTAATATGATCAGTACGAACATCAATCGCGAATCACAAACCAAGGAGGAGATTTGAGCGAGCGCCTCATCATCGGACTCGTGATCATCGTTGTGTCGCTGATCCTTGTCGCACGACGCGGCATCTACCTCTACAGCGTTGTTCGCAAGGGCAAGAAGGTCGAGCGTGGACGGACGACGCCCGAACAGGGTGTCAAAGCAGAGGCCGTAGAGGTTCTCGGCCAGCGCAAACTCTTGACAAAAACCGTCCCCGGTGTCGCACACTTCTTCACCTTCTGGGGCTTCACCATCTTGCTCGCCACCATCATCGAGGCGATCGGTTCACTCTTTAGCCGCCACTTCGCCATACCCTTGATCGGCCACGACAGTTGGCTTGGGTTTCTGGAGGACTTTTTTGCCCTTGCCGTCTTGGTCGCTGTCTGCGTGTTTAGCGTGATTCGTATTCGCGAGGCGCCAGAGCACCGAGACCGTGCCTCTAGATTCTACGGCTCGCACACCACCACTGCGTGGATCACCCTTGGCTGGATCGCAGCGGTCGTCATCACCCTGCTCGCCTACCGTGCGTTCCAGGTCAACGCCGGCGACTTCCCATATTCGGACTTCGCGTTTATGTCCCATGCGCTCTCGATTCCATTTCGACACATGGGCCCACACACCAACTACATCCTTGAGTCCATCTTCTTGGTCCTTAACATCGCAGTCATCTTCACCTTCCTGATCTTTGTGGTGCACTCCAAACACTTACACATCTTTACCGCCCCGCTCAACGTCGCCTTCGCTCGGCGCCCCATTGCCCTCGGAGCGCTAGCCACCACCCCCAACATGGATCCAGAGACCCTGTCAGAGGACGACGTCTTCGGGGTTGGCACCATCGAACAAACCACCTGGAAACAGCGTCTCGACCTACTTGCCTGCACCGAATGCGGTCGCTGTCAGGAGCAGTGTCCAGCTTGGGGCACCGGCAAGCCGCTCTCGCCAAAGCTCTTGATCATGAGCTTGCGTGAGAAGATGTTGTCCCCCACACCAAGCGATACCAATCTCGTCCCCGACGTGATCGACCCAGACGTCTTGTGGTCCTGCACCACCTGTGGCGCCTGTGTGCAAGCGTGTCCGGTGGATATCGAACACGTCGACACGATCGTTGACATCCGCCGCTATCAGGTGTTGATGGAGTCGAGCTTCCCCACGGAGGCTAATTCGATGCTACGCAACATCGAGAATCAAGGCGATCCCTGGGGCCTCGGAGCCAGTCATCGCACCGATTGGATGTCAGGGCTCGATTTTGATATACCGATCGTCACGGACGTGATCGACGACGAAATCGAGTACCTCTTCTGGGTGGGTTGTGCCGGAGCGCTCGATGAACGGGCTCAGCGGGTCACCCGCTCGATCGCGGCCCTCCTGCATGGAGCAGGGGTGTCATTCGCTGTTCTTGGTCCCCGTGAGAGCTGCACTGGCGATCCAGCCCGACGTATCGGCAATGAGTATCTCTTCCAGACCCAGGCACAGGTCAACATCGAGACACTCACCGGCGCCAACATCCGTAAGGTAGTCGTCTCGTGCCCGCATTGCTTCAACTCGATCGCCAACGAATATCCGGCACTAGGCGGGAACTTCGAGGTTGTCCATCACTCCCAACTGCTCAGTCGCTTAGTCGCCGATGGTCGTATCGTACCCACGAAATCTGTCGACAAGACGGTTACGTATCACGATCCTTGCTACCTCGGTCGACACAATCACGTCTATGAGGAGCCACGATCGGTACTCGATGCGGTTCCAGGTGTCTACTCACGAGAGATGCATCGCTGCCGTGAAAAGGCGTTCTGCTGCGGGGCCGGTGGAGCACGGATGTGGCTGGAAGAGGGCATCGGCAAGCGCATCAATCTCGAACGAACCGATCAGGCGCTGGAGACCGGAGCCGATGTGGTGTCGACTGCGTGCCCATTTTGCATGATCATGCTCGATGACGCCGTCAAGGCACGGCAAGCCGAAGGACTCGCAGACCCGAACAAGCAGGTCCTCGACGTTGCTCAGATCCTGACGAGCTCGCTCTAGCTCTTCGAGGACTTGGCCTTCGCCAACGGCTTCGTGATCGGGAGGCCGTTGACACCAACGACGTACCAGATCCCACCCTTGCCTTCAGCGTTGATCTCACCGGGCTTGGTATCGAGGCGATAGCGATACAGCGGCCGGCCACCATAGGACACCTGTTCCCACGAGTTGTTCGCCGTCAGAACCCCAAGATCAGCCGCCAGGATTCCTGGGGCTGCCTGGGGGGCACCATTGGTCAGCTCAGGCGGAAAGGCGTACAGACAGATTTTAAAGCACTTGCTATCGCGGAACTGGTCACCAAGACGCACGTAGAGCGTGTAGCCGCTTCCGGTGGTGAGAATCTGGCCATAGGGTGAGTTACGGACTCCGATCGTCGCCGGGTACTTAGGGTCGCCGTTGACGTAGTTGTGGTAGCTCACCGGCCCATAATCGGGGATCGGAAAGCCGGCGCCATCGTAGGACGATGCTGTCTTTGGAACACCGAACCCACCAAGCAGCTTCGCTGTCGCGCTGTTACCAGAGCCCGAGGAGCCAGCCGGTCCGTTCGTCGGAGGTAACGCTGCACCAGCGGATGCCGGTCCATACTCACCATTCGAGAAATGACAGGCCGAAAGGGTTAACCCCAACGCACCGACAACCGCGAGACCTCGAACTGTTTTTCCCATCGCCAACACCCCTACTAGGCTAAACCCTACGGGTGGTGACCATGCCTCTCTCAAAGGGTCCACCCGATTTCACCCTCAGCTCGCGCAAAGGGAATACCGAGAAAGAGAGTCAACAACGATGATTGAGGCGTTGGCCGTTCTTGCGGTGGGATTCGCTGTAGGAGGCATTCCGACGCGCTGGTTACGGATTCCGGAGCCAATCGCCCTTTTGGTCGTCGGGGCACTGGCGCGCGTCCTCTTTGGTGGACAAGCCAACCAAGGCGTCCTCAATGTCGGCGCCTACATCGGACTCTTTGCGTTACTTTTTGGTGTCGGCGTTGAGCTGGCCGATCTCGGCCACCGACCACTCACGCCACGAGGCGCGCTGCTCGCCTCGATCGGTGCCCTGGTGCTGTGCGGGGTGGGGCTCGCGTTACTCGCTGTAATTGAACCATTGAGCCTTAAGGTGCTCGCGCTCGTCCTTTGCAGTATTCCAACTTCTGCGGGCATCGCCGCTCGTCTTCTGCGACCACACGGGACTGGGCAAGGTAGTGGCTACCCGATCATCATCTCAGCGGCGGTAGCCGACGATCTCATCGGGATCACCCTCCTGGTCGTCGCACCCTTGTTCGCGGTTGGTGCCGTCTTTCACCTTTTTAGCTCCCCCACCATCGCCCTGATCACCTCTGTCTTGATTGCGATTGCCATGATCGTCATTCGGCCAAGCCGCTCTCGGGGAAAGCTTTTCAAGCTCAGCGTTCTGACTGCCGCGGGTGTAGCAACCGGGGTGTCTGCCGCACTCCTGGGCGTTTTTGACGGACATGCAATCGCATCGCTCCTGACTCGACGGCTGAAGCACTGGGTTATGGTGGTTGAAAGGCTGCTGCCGACGATGTTCTTCATGACGGCTGGTTATGCGATACGTCTACCGCTACTTGCTCATCTTGACGTTCTTGTCGCTGGATCCCTTGTCCTCGTCGCCCTCTTCATCTCGCGCCTGGCAATCGCCGTGGCCGCTCCTGGGGCAGCGCACACACGACTAGCCGTGGGGGCAGGCATGCTTGCGCGGGGCGAGGTGACGATCGCCATGGCCCTCGTCTTCTTGCAGTCGCGTGTGCTATCGAACGCCAATTACGCCACCTTGATGACGATCGTCCTCGGCTCGACCGCCATATCCGCACTCGCACTCAAGCTGAACCAGTTACGTCGGTGATCCTTTGGAGATCTCATTGGCCGGAGGCTTCTTGATGGCAACCGTCTCGCCAAAGTGAGAGAACTGGACCGTCGAGGTGACGGTCACCTTGGTGGTCGACGATGTTACGAGCTCGGTCTGGTTGACTTGCACAACCTGACCCTTGTTATTGAGATAGGCAATGAAGGTGTCAGACTTGAGACCCGTTAGTGAAGTCGCCATTGCTGAGGTGAGACCCTTCTTGTGCGCCGACAGATCAGCTGCCGTAAAGACGCCCTTGTAACCTGTCGTCGACTGGCCCAAAACCTTGATGCCAGCGACCTTCTTGAACGTCGGTGTCGCTCGGAGCAACGAGGAGATCGATCCCGGCGACGTCGCAGGGAACGGCTCTTTTTGGACGTACCACTTGTTTTTGTAGTAGACCCACTCGGCGTTGCCGATCCGTTCAACGCCAACCTTTTCACTTTGGCTCTGGCCAGAGAGGCTCACCGAACTCGTCAAGCTCGCTGACGCGAGATGCGCATGATAGTTCTGATCCCCACAACCTTGGAGCTCCGTGCTATCGGCACCACTGGTCGCTTGGGTGACGAAGCAGAAGTGAACCTCCTGATTCGTCAAGGTCGCGGCATCCGCGCTGACCGGGTTACTTGCGCTCGTCGAGCCGCAGGCTGCGAGCAGCACCGCACCCAGTGGGAGCAGTAGAGCCAACTTTTTCACTGTATCGATTTCCTTCCTTGGCGAAACGTCAACAACAACGCCGCCAATCCAACTAAAAAGGCAATGTAAACGCCAAACGCAGGTCCATAGTTCACTGGGACCTTCGTCGAGTGATAGGACCCTGGTCCAATCGTCAGATACAGGGCTGCCCCCGCGAACATCGCCAACGCGCCGATCACCCGCCAGGTTTCGAGGGCGATCTTCGGCGTATGACGCGCAAAGAACTGTCCATCGGATGTAAGGACAAATGCGAGCAGCAACACCCCAAGCGCGGTCAAGAAACCCCAGCTATGAAACCCATCGGTCGTCCCACGGACGCTCAAGACAGAGTACGTATGCCACGGGAGAAAGAGAGTAATCGCGATGGCTACGGTGCAGACAGAAAGCACTCGTTCTTCACTACGCAGTCTTTCCCATATATCTCTCAAATGACGTCCTCCGGCCTTTGAGTCTAGCCCATGCAGCGTTCGCTGCCGGTTTGGGGAGCCAAGCTACCATTCACCTCGTTGGTCGCCGTCCGCTCAGACCCACACCAACTCCGTACGGCCGGGAAGTTACCTTGACGCGTTTTGTTGTATACTACAAGGGTATAGAGCGAAGAAACAGGAGCTAAGGCGATCGACTGGAGGTAGTCATGCGTGAGCACACGATCAAGACATTGATGATCGCTTACGCTGCACTCTTTGGAGCCCTACTCGTTGACAGTCTCGTCTGGCCTACGAACCAGGTGAACATCTACGGAATCAGCTACTACATCGTTCACCTTGCGACCTTCTTCCCACTCGCTCTGGGCTTTGTCGTCTGTATAGCCCTCGTGATCCACATCGGAAGGACCCTCCCACCAAGTCCGCAACCGTTCACATTACTGCGCCCGAGCTTCGTCGGCATCGGTATCTTGATGGCCGGGATCATGCTGACCCCGTACACCTGGGATACCTTTTTCAACTGGGCTCACATGACACTCGGCGCGATGCTCTTTGTATTGCAGCTTGGCGTTTCGATCTGGATCACCTTGCGATACGTTCGCAGTGGCCTCAACTGGACCATGATCGCCATTCAGTTCGTCGGCGGCCTCCTCGCGATGTTCTCCTTGCCTGACAACGGTATCAACGTTTTAATGCCTGGCGAGGTCATCTTCCAATTTGGCTTCGCCATCCTCTTGCTCAATTCCCTCTCCCAGCTCCTGACCGACGTCGACCGACCCAAGGACATAGCGAGCGAGAGCGTCACTGGAGCGCACCCAACACTTGGCTATTCACTCGACACCGACGAGGGGCAGCCAACGCAGGCTCACGACCGTGACCTGCATTCGACACGCCACTAACCTATGATGGCACTGGCGTAACCCCCAAAGCGCCGATTGACGTTGTCAACACCATGCGTCGGCCAACGTGCGCCCAGAGTACGGTACCACCAGCACCTCGACCCGACGGGATCTGAAGCGGTGGCGGCTGGCGGGCTGACACGCTTAGTTGACGCGTTAGGTCTGCCCCGACAAACCTGGAATGAACACTAGCCCTGGGCGATGTCGGCGAAGAGCGCCCAGTTCTCCATGAACGCCAGATGCACGGTCCCAACGGGGCCGCTACGATGCTTGGCGATGATGATTTCGGCCACCCCTCGATCGGGACTGTCAGGCCGATACGCCTCGTCGCGATAGATAAACATGACAATATCGGCATCCTGTTCGAGTGAGTTGTGCACCAAAGCATCATTGGCCCAGAAGCAATGTGTCTCCATAACCTCGATGTCGAATACCAGCTCCGAGCCAAGAGATTCAAAGGATGCCACCGTGTTGAACAGTTGGGTCCCATCTGCATCGACAGCCATGACATGATCTCCCACTTGGAGACGGTCGACTGGAACAAAACCAGTAGGTGTCGCGACCGGATGGTTAGGAGTAGCATCCAGGTATCCACCCTCAACAAATTCAATGCGGACGAGATCCTTGACACCGGTCGCCACCACTCGCTTGGCTATCGCGCTAGCGACGGCTCCACCCGGCGTCGCTGAAAGAACGGTAAAATCAGTACGACCTTTGGCCCAAAGCATGCCAATCGCCTCGCTTGTCCCGTCGCCAAGTCGAACTCGAGTATCCCAAGCGAGGCAGCCTGACTCGCGCAAATCTGCTAACAGTGGACGTTTATCGCTTCGACTTTCGAGGTTACGCGACAGCTGAGACAGGGCGATCACGGGTACATCAAGTTCACGAGCCAGCAGTTTCAACCCACGAGAGATCTCGGAGACCTCCACCTGGCGTGATTCGACATTTCGGCGTGAGGACATCAACTGGAGGTAGTCGATCATCACGAGCGATAGGCCCTCATTTGCCTTCAGCCTTCGGGAACGAGCGCGAATGTCGAGGACCGTGATATTGGGGTCGTCATCGATGAAGATCTTGCGCTCTGCCAACCTTCCAGCGGCGTGCGAGATTCGATCCCACTCCCGCTCCACGAGCCGACCGCTGCGGATCTTCATCGAATCCACCCGCGCCTCACCCGCGAGCAGGCGTTGTCCAATCTCGACACGGCTCATCTCCAGCGAGAAGATCAACACCGGATCTTGGGCGTTCTCCGCCACCTTGGATGCCATCGACAGCGCAAAGGACGTCTTGCCCATGCCAGGTCGTGCACCGACGATGATCAGGTTCGATCGATGTAGGCCAGAGAGCTTCTCGTCAAGATCCCGAAAGCCAGTCGACGTAGTCTTTGTTTGGCTTCCCCCTTGAGCGTAGAGTTCCTCGAGCTCTTCAAGGGCTTCCCACAGAACATCGCGAATGACAACCGCGTTGTCACTATTGTTGCCCTTGGCAACATCAAAGATGCGGGCCTCTGCGAAGTCAACGATCTCTTGAACGTCGTTCGGCGACGCATACGCCTGCTCGGCAATCTCGGTAGCCGCCGCGATCAACCTCCGCAGGAGCGAGTAATCCCGAACGATCTGGGCGTAGCGTGCTGCGCTAGCGATTGCTGGCGTGGAGGCCTGCAGCAGTAGTAACTTCTCGGTCCCGCCAACCTGATCGAGAACCCCGGCTCGTTTGAGCTGATCGGACACCGAAACGACATCCGTCGGATCACCCGCGGTATAAAGCCGCCACAACGCTCCATAGATATGGCGCAGCGAGGGCTGAAAGAAATCATCCTCGCTGACGAGCTCTACGGCCTCACTAATGGCATCGCGAGAAAGAAGCATCGCCCCAACGAGCGAGTCCTCGGCCTCAATGCTGTGCGGCGGGACTCGAGCCTCATTGCTTGACCTCGACGCTCGCGCCGCCATAACGTTCGTTGACTATGACTCGGCGACGACTTCGACGTTGATTGCAACCTCAACCTCGGGGTGGAGGCGAATCGGAACCGAAAACGTACCCGTGGTCTTGATTGGCTCTGACATGTTCACCTGATGGCGATCGATGGCGATACCAGCCAACTCTGTTACCCGCTCGGCGACCTCTCCAGTCGTGACCGAGCCAAAGAGCTTGCCATCCTTGGATGCGCGCTTGGACAGACTCACCTCAATCGCCACCAGTTGCGAGGCCAGCTCGGACGCCGCTTCCAGCTCGCGTTGATGCTTCTCGGCTGAGGCCTTGCGCATAGCTTCGGCTTGCGCCGCCACCTTCGGGGTCGCCACAATGGCGAGACCTTGCGGCAAAAGATAGTTGCGGGCATACCCGTCTGCTACCTTGACATAGTCGCCACGTCTGCCCAGCCCGGTAACCGCTTCTCGAAGAACAAGCTCCATCGCTACTCCTCACCCTCTTGCATGTCGTCGCGGGCACCGTCATCCTGATCGAGATCGTCGGACTCAGCTATGTTCTCAACATCGTCATTGCGAACACGACGATCACCACTACGGCCTCGTGCTCCCGGTCCACGCTCCCGATCGCTGGTCGGTCGGGACAAATACGGTATTAACGCCAATTCACGTGCTACCTTGATCGCGTTCGCCACTTCAGCCTGGTGCTGGGTGCAGTTACCTGTAACACGGCGGGCACGGATCTTCGCACGATCACTGATGTATCGGCGCAGCAGCTCGACATCCTTATAGTCGATCCACTCCGACTTATTCAGGCAAAAGCTGCATGGCTTCTTCTTAAACTTCTTGAGCGCGTCAGCAGACTCTTTGCGTACTGGCCGCTTCTTGGTTGTATTCTTTCCCATACCTAAAATGGCTCCTCATCGTAGTTAAAACTTCCAATGGATGGCTCAGGGACGTTCGCTTGGGCGACGTTGCGTCCACCTGTGTCGGCCCCACCCGTGCGACGGTCCGCCTTGGTCACCTGCGCGGTCGCCCAGCGGAGTGACGGACCCACCTCATCAGCGATCACCTGAATCTTTGATCGCTTGTCGCCTTCTGGAGTCTCCCAGGTGCGTTGCTCGAGACGTCCGGTCACCACCGCACGAGACCCCTTCTCAAGGCTCTCGGCTACGTTCTCAGCCAGCTCTCTCCAACAGACAACCTCAAAGAACGAGGTCGACTCCTCCCAATCTTGGGTTTGCTGATTCATTCGGCGCCGGTTGACGGCAATGGAGAACGTCGTCTGGGCAAGACCTTGAGAGGTAAAGCGCAGCTCTGGCTCCTTTGTGAGATTGCCGATCAGTGTAACAGTATTTCCTGCGGACATGTTCTCTTCTCCTGTCCCCGTAGCGGTGTTAGCGCGCTGCACCCTTAAGGAGCGGCGCTTTTCCTGACTGCATCGCTCGCTCTGGCAAGCGAACGATCTTGAAGCGGAGGACCTCGTCAGCGATGGAGAGCACCCGATCAAGTTCTGTCACGGCCGCTGGTTCAGCTTGGAAGCGGTGGAAGGAGTAGAACCCCTCCGAATGGTGGGCGATCGGGTAGATCAAACTACGACGCCCCCATATCGCTGCCTCACCGAGGGAGCCGCCGGCCGACGTAATGATCGACTCGACACGCTCCGTAATGCCATTTCGTACCGACTCCTCAAGCGAGGAGTCGGTAATCAGGGCAAGCTCATACGTTCTCACAAGGTACCTCCTATGGACCAGGCTCTTCACCAGGACTCCCTTACCCCACGGGCATAGAGAGCAGGAAAGCAATACAACGACCCCCAAACAAGGAATCGATCCACCACAGGCTAGCGGTTACCAATCGGTCGCACTGCACTTCATATGCCGAGCGAACGTGGAATCAATTGGCGCGCTTAAAACGCCGCTCCACCATGAAGTTCCAGCGACACGCCGTGCACACCTCGACGATGCAGACGCTGAGATCGCGCACACCGAGCATAGCACTATCGTTGAGCTGACCACCAACGACCTGGCCACTGGCCGGGAGACCTTTGCCAAAACCATAGGCAACCTGGCGAAGGCCACGCTCCTCACAGACCGGACAGGGATCTCTGAGCACAACCCCAAAGCTCGTCGCAGCATCGACCAACTGGCGATCGGCGTCACAGACGTCGATCGGCTGAAGATTTCCACGACGCAGGTCACCAAGCACACGAGCACGCAACAGCCGCAGGTCCAGTGAAGGACCATCGAAGCGCGCATGTCTCAAGCGACTCGGGTCTGCTTCTCCCATGGGTCCACCATACCGTGAGAGCGCCAACTCTAGTCATCCCGACCCGATCAGAGCCTCAGATTCATCGAGGGCAACATTGGAAGGCACAAACGTCACCACCCACCCAGCGGCCGGGTTGCCAAAGGCCCCGCTAATCTGTTGGCCAGATGCAGCGCCCCTCACTCCCGTACTTGCGATTGACAATCGTGGTCGTCCTCGTGGCGATCCTGGTGACCATTGGGGCAGTGACCACCAAGCGTCTACATGCCAGCCTCCCAGGGTTCCAAGTCAGCGCGATGGCACCTCAAGCTGTTGTTGCTCGCGGCGTCGTACCTGTGTTGTCTTGGCCCCGCCAGGGCCAAGCTGCCGTGGCCCTCCCATCAATAGCGCCCGGGGCTGTTGCGGCGAGCCAACACGAGAGCCCAGTCCCGATCGCCAGCCTTGCAAAGTTGATGACGGCTCATCTGGTTTTGACTCGATTCCCGCTAGCGGCTGGGTCGAGCGGCCCGATCATCACCATCTCTAGCACGGACGTGGAGCAATACAACCTAGACGTCGCCCAAGATCAGTCATCCGTCCAGGTGATCGCCGGTGAACGGCTCTCCGAGTACCAGCTGCTTCAGGCACTGCTCACACGTTCAGCCAACAACATTGCCCAGCTCCTTGCTATCTGGGTAGCGGGCTCACAAGCCAACTTCGTCGATGCCATGAACAGAACCGCCATGCAGTTAAATCTCGACGGCGCTCACTTCAGCGATGCCAGTGGCTTCAATCCCGCTACCCGCGCGACCGCCCAAGCCGTGGCGACGATTGCGGCAATCGACATGCGAAACCCGGTCTTTGACAAAATCGTCGACGAACACATGGTCACGCTCCCCGTGGCCGGCACGCTGCCCAATATCGTTGCCCGCATCGGTACCACCAATGTGGTCGGAATCAAGTCGGGCTATACCATCTGGTCCGGAGGATGCGCTGCCATCGCCACCGAAGATCCGACCAAATCCGGTGACGTTACTGACGGCGTCGCCGTCGTACTCGATCAGCAAGGCCCCGGGTCGTTGCACCGTGCTGCCTCGTTGGCCGAACTGCTTGCCGACCGGGTCGGGGCTGGTGTGACCTCCATCACCGCCGTCAATCAGAACCAGGTCGTCGGCTCCTTATCAATCCCTTGGTCAAGGCAGGATCACGTCAAAATCGTGACGGCCAAACCTCTTACGCTATCGATGTGGCCCGGCCAAAAAGTGACCTATGCCCTGCACATCGACACCCGACATCTCGTGCCCGGCGATCGGGCACACATGGTCGTTGGCTACCTACTGGTTCAATTACCGCTTCATCGAGACAAGATTAAGGTCGTAACCACCGAACCGATCCCCATCCCGAGCACATACTGGCGCCTAGCACACGATTGATCATGAAGCTCGGACTCCAGCGATCCCACGGCATCGTCGGTCGGCCCGCCATGTCAACGACTCCGCTTCACGAACCTCCAGGATCGGGTCCCCCGGAGCTCGTGCAAGCTCCGTGGCTAATCACCCAGCCAAGCTTGTAGCCAACGGTCATCAGCGCACCTTTGACCGGCGGTCAATGCCCAATCACCGACCAACTACCTCTTCGTCATCGAGGAGGTCGGCATCGATGCCCCAGCATCCAACCAGGCAGTAACATCGGTAGCAACGCTGACGCAGGTGGATCGACCGATCCTCCAGCTCACGTCCTAAGAGGGCGCAAAGGTTCAGGCGAACTTGCGCTTCAGGGTTCTGACTTTGGCAACATGTGCCAGCTCAAGGAACCTAATCACATACCAGCCAAGGTCAATCTGGGGGTGGACGAAGGCAAGATTTGCCGACGTCGGCATCTCGTGATGGTTGTTGTGAAGGCCCTCACCGAATGTCAGGAAAGCGAGCCATTGGTTATTGGTGGCCAAATTCTGGAATGGCTTCTTGCCAAATCGATGCCCAACGGCATTGACTGCTGCGCTTAGCGTCAGATACAAAACAAGATGGACGACCGCAATAACTAGGGCAAGTTCCACACCGAAAATTGCGACCAAGAGAGCGATTCCAAGCCCTAAGCCCAAATATGAGTGTGAAAATAAATAGCGATCCCAGCGATCAGCCGGGAGATCCTTAGTGTAACGTTCAATCGCCTCACGATTCTTTGCCGCTCGCCGATAGTAGAGGAGGTTGAACAGCTGAATCTTCCAGTAGCTTTCGACTACAGGCGAATGCGGGTCACCTTGAACATCCGTATGAGCATGGTGGATTCGATGGACCCCTACCCACTCGCGCCGCTGGATGCCGGTTGTCAACCAAAGGAGCGCCCGAAGAACGATCTCGACCCAAGGGGCGAATTTTACCGCCTTGTGCGACAAGGAGCGGTGAAGATAAACCGTGGTCAACAAGATCGATAGTTGGGTCACAAGAAAAGCAAAAATGAGAGCGGCAAGCACCTTGGTAAGCATACTTTGTCTGGCGGCAAGTGACCGACTATTACGACCTGACAATTCTCATGCCCTAAGACAATCTCGGTTGCTTTTATTTGGCTTATGCAAGCATATTCTCAAAAGTGTGAGCTGTCTTTTCCTGTGCCGTCGGCTCACTGATTTCTTACCTGTTGATACTATTACGACAATCTATTCCGTCGCTGCAGAGTACCGCTTTCAATTGCTACAGCCGACAATGACAACCGAGCACGTCATTGGCATCGTTGCACCAGAATATTTTCGACGTACTGTTCGCTTTTCATGGACTACACCAACCAAACGGCGTAACACCGAGGACGATTTGCTAGGTTGTTCTTGGTCAGGGCCTACGTCCTGAGCAGCAAAGCCAGGACCAACGAAGGAGCACCACCACGTGAGCCAAGACGGGCACAAAGAACGGAGTATGAACGAGAGCGCCGCCTGGTACCTACTCATCGCCAGGGGACTACGCGAAGTGGCGTTCGGTGTCATCGCAATCGTGTTGCCATTGTATTGGCACGAGCAGCACATCTCCGCACTCGAGATCGGCGCCCTGTTCACCGTTGCCCTCCTCGGCTCAGCGCTGATTTCATTGTGGATCGGTCGCTATGTCGATCGCATTGGGCGGCGACGCCTCCTGATGCTGAGCTCACTGCTTTGGCTCATCGCAGCCCCGTTCCTGCTGGTTACGAAGCAACCGTTAATCCTTGGGGTCATCATCATCTTTGGGAGTATCTCCCCGACTGGCAAGGAGGTCGGTCTCTTCCTCGGCATCGAACAGGCGATGCTCTCCAAACTCACGAAGGGGCATGCGAGAACCAAGGCATACGCCTGGTTCACCCTGGTCGGTTACGTCTCGACAGCAGCGGGAGCACTGATCGCTGCGGCTCTCGGTTTCGGTCTTGGCCATTCAGCCGAGATCTCTAGTGGACTCTTTCGGGTTGTAGTGCTCGCCTACAGCGGAGTTGCGCTTATCCAACTCCTCATCTACGCGCTGATCTCTGACTCGGTCGAACAGATACCGTCTGCCTTACAACCAGAACAAGACACGAGCCCCCATCGGCCAACGCGAGAGGTCCGAAACGTCGTTCGCATGCTGACAGCACTCTTCACGCTCGACGCCTTCGGAGGTGGCCTCATCGTGCAGGGACTCCTGGTCTATTGGTTCCGAGTCAAGTTTGGATTCGACCTCACACAAATTGGGCTGCTGTTCTTTGGCACCAATCTCTTGTCTGCATTGTCATCACTGGTCGCGGTGTCCATCTCGAAGCGCTTCGGCCTGCTCAACACCATGGTATTCACCCATCTACCTTCCAACGTCTTACTCATTCTGGTGCCGTTTGCACCGACGGGGCTGCTTGCCGCCATTGTGTTGCTGGCCCGCCATATGCTCTCCCAGATGGATGTTCCAACCCGGCAGGCCTACACGATGGCGATTGTCGACGCCGAGGATCGCGGTTATCTGGCCACCACAACCAACAGCGCTCGCAGTTTAGGCACTGGCGCATCCCCTCTCATTGCCGGTGCTTTCCTCGCCAGCGCTGGGCTCCTAAGTTACCCATTCATCATCGCTGGGGGGCTGAAAGCCGCGTACGACCTGGTCATCTTCGCAATTTTCCGAAAGGTCCCTACCCCTTATAGTGAGACGCAGTGATGGATTTGGGCGCCACACCATAACCGACCAGGGATCGGTTGATCCTTCCAGCGATTCGAGCAGTACCTGCTTACACGCTCAGCTCACCGGTGGGTGCGAGCGACGACATCTCACACGTCCTGGGCCAACATGATCATCTTGTGACGTGATCATCGAACACGTCAAAGGTACCCCGCCAATCACCCTTAGCAAGGGTTTAATGCCGCCAACCTTGATTGCCCGAGATCGAATGGCTGCCCCCACCTCATCAAACACGCCAATGACCACGCCAATGCGTTGATGCCAGAGATATCCTTACGCCGCAACACAGCGATACAGACAAGGTCGACCGGTCACGTTACTGGTAGCGCAGCAGCTCCACAAGCTCTCGTGCTGAAGGTAACGTATTAATCGATCCATCATCACCAAGGATGCCCTCTGCGAGTGCGAGCTTCGAGGCATGCAATTCAGTAATCGTCTCCTCAATGGTACCTTGGGCAATCAGTCGATATGAAGTCACTGGCCGGCTCTGGCCAATTCGATGCGCTCTCCCCATCGCTTGCTCCTCGACAGCAGGGTTCCACCATGGATCGGTGATGATGACGTAATCGGCTGCGGTGAGGTTAAGACCAACACCACCAGCCTTGATGCTGATGAGGAAGAAGTTTGAGGCGCCATTCTGAAACGCCTCAACCTCCTTTGCACGCTGTGGCCCGGGTGTAGATCCGTCAAGGTATTGATACCGAATCTTGGCCGCATCAAAAGCCTCACGAACCAGCGTGAGAAAATCAACAAACTGAGAAAACACGAGAGCTTGGTGACCGTTCTCCCCAATGTCGGTCGCCAGGTCAAGTAATGCCTCAATCTTTGAGCCCGTCGCCCCGAAGCGTGGTTCAAGCAGCCGAGCATCACACGCCCCTCGGCGCAGGCGAGTCAATTCGGCGAGAATGTAAAAGCTCGCTTGTGCTTCATCTTGCGCGACCGCCAGCTCCGCCGCCTCAAGTGCCTGCTGGCGCAGTGCCTCATAGAAGTAGCGCTCTTCCTGCCGTGGCTCAACGACAAGGGTCAACTCCGTCCTCGGTGGCAGATCGCTCAAGACATCGGTCTTGAGTCTGCGCAGGACGAACGGAGCAACAATCCTGCGCAGACGTCGCCTGGTCTGTTGGTCCTTGTCGCGTTCGACCGGGGTGACGAACCGCCGATTGAACTGCGCTGGTGAGCCAAGGAGCCCAGGGTTGAGAAAGTTAAGTATGGAGTACAGTTCGGTGAGATGATTCTCGATCGGTGTACCAGAAAGCGCCATTTTGAACTCTGCCGATAACCCAGCCAGCGCCTTGGTGCGTTTGGCTGCAAGATTCTTAATCGCTTGAGCCTCGTCGACGATGAGCGTCCGCCAGACCCTTGAGGCAAGAATCTCCTCGTCTTGGATCAGTACGCTATAGGAGACCACCAGCAGATCCCGTCCGTTGGCCTCGGTGACCACACGAGCACGATCCGCTCGGCTGTAGTTGACGGGGTTGAGGGTGGGAGCGAAACGAAGCGTCTCCTTGATCCAGTTGTCCACCACCGAGGTCGGACAGATCACCAGGGTAGGCGCGAGATCTGCACCCGAACGGGCCAAGGCAACCGCAAGCGCTTGGACTGTCTTTCCCAGCCCCATGTCATCGGCCAGACAAGCTCCGAGATCAGCTTCCGCGAGACGCATAGCCCAGGTAAACCCATCTAGTTGATAGGGGCGTAACTCAGCTTCAAGCGTGGGGGGCACCGGCACCTCCAGCTGTTGACTCCGTTCCAGTCGCTCGATGAGCTGCCGTGAAGTCAGGTCGAAGGTCGCTTGCGTGCCCTCGGTCACGGCCATCAATGGGCCAATCGCGAGCTTTGACGCTTTGATCTCCTTGCCCGAGTCGTCCGTCAGGGCCGCGAGTTCAAGTACTCGCTCTCTCAGCGATCCAGCGAGAGCGAGGTACTGCCCCTCCTTCAAGGTCACAAACTTTGCTCCTCGATTGGCAGCCGCGATCAACTCCTTGAGTGCAATTACCTTATCGTCATCGAGCTCGACACCACCCTTGACCGCGAGCCAGTCACGTTGGCTCGCAATGGTGATCCGCAGCGCACCAAGACCCGGCGAAAGGACCCGGACGGCCTTCCCCTTTGGCCAATCGAGCTCGAGCTCATCCAGAAAGGCATTTAACGCCTCGAGTGCCTCAAGTGCCTCGTCGGCGGTTTCAAACGCAATCTCACTCGCTGGGTCCTCATAACCAACACCGAGGGCCTCAAGAACCCGGACGGCCAGATCGGCTTCCCAATCGAGATCACGAGTTGTCGCCACCGTCTCAGCGTTGATCCGAGCCACCACATTGGCGCGGCCAACCCCTGGAACGAATCGGGGTCCATCAGGACCCAGGGGTGCCGACACGAGCCGCAGCGTCAACCCCTCGTCCCATGGCTTGAGCTGGCAACGCAACTTTGACATAGCATCAACAAGTCGGCCGGCAACCACATCGTCGGACTGTATCTCAAAGTGTGCACTCAGCGCCGCTAGCGTACCGTCGATGGCTTCTACGGCCTCTCGAGGCAGCGCCAGTCGCTTGCCAACGAGCGCAATCGCTTGGCGCTGCGCCTTGGTCAGTCGAATGACCACAAGACGTGTGGGTGGCTCGAACATCATCCACAACAACTGGCCATCGCCAACCCGCCCCCACGACCTCGCATTCGTCTCATCGACCAAATCCGCAAGCGACGCCGGTTCGATACCGACCTCGAAGCCATCCGTTCCACGGCTTACGACGACTTCAGGACGCCGTTCAACCACTTCGATAAATCGATCGAGATCGGTGCTCAAGGCAACCCGTGGATGCCCCACCAGGCTCATCATGGCCGCCCCAAGGTCTAACTCGTAACCTCTCCGCCCTCCAGCGACCTTATGATTGGAGCGCAACACACGAGCGTCTTCTCCTGGAAGATCGTTGTCGGCCATGAGTTTGGCAAGGCTGACCGCCTTGGGCTTTCCCCAACCCCTGACACCCTTGACCTGTAGGAACGGCGTGATGGAGCGCAAGTTATTCAGCTCTGTGGTCTCAATCACCCACACGTAGCGGCTCTCCCGCTCCTCGACGTCACCACCAAGCAAGCGCAGCGAGTCCAACACGAGCTGCCAACGTGGGAGCTGAGATCCAACGAAGAAGGGAGCAGTGCTTTCGGCTCCCATTGCATGTGCCAACGCCCGATCGGCCAACTCTGCGAGGGTCACAAACCCGCAAGCCGAAAACGTCATAGCGCTACGACGATGCACCGAAGTCAGGTCCATGTCTGTGATGGCGTTCGCCTCGAACTCGGGCGCGAGCCAGTTGATCAGCAGGAGATCAAACAGCGCTTCGAGTCCAAACGCATGCGGTTGGAAGAAAATGTTGGGGTCGAATCGCTCTTGACCGAGCCGGACTCTGATGGCATAGACCCACTTGCCAAAGAGATTGTACCTCGACGGATTTTTCGATCGTGAGCTGGTCACACAGAACTTCATGGCGCGATCGAGATCGCTCGCATTGCCCGAGGTCATCAAGGCCATCGGGTACCAAAATTGGGTCGCAGGGTATAACGGTGCCAGCCGAGAGCGCGTGCTCTTCGTGTAGCTGGTCAGCGCCGTTGAAAAGGTATGCGCACCGCGTCCAAATTCGCCATCTCGGATCTGAGTCAAGGCATCCAAGAACGGTGCATAGCGTCCAGCGGAGTAGCCAGGTAGGTTCGGGCCCTCTCATGATCGCCACGCAGGAAAAGGACCTGTGCAAGTGCAAATTGGATCTCATCATTGAGCGCATGCTCGTCTAGCAGCGCATCGACAAGCATGAGTACCTCTTCATCGAGTTCACCAAGGTAGCTTGTCAGCGCCAAATTGGCTACCCAATCTCGCCATTGGGGCGCCAGATGTTGTAAAAGCCTGGGATCGGCCCGATCAATCAAGGCGTCCCAAAAGTTTTCACTCTCTACCACCCGTCTGGAATAGTACTGACGGGTTGCCGCCTGCCGAGGATCCTGCATGGCGCTCAATCGCATGCGACCGACTTCGAGAAACCAGTCCATCAAGTAGACGCGATATTGAGCCGTCGTCAAGATATCCGAAAGCCTGGAGTGCGGCACCGAGTCGATCAGCTCGAAATAGAGGTCGTTCCCCAGCCGACCACCGATCTTGGCGTATCCCGAGGCTCCCTCGTGGACGAGCAACCCCTCGTTTTGCAGCTCAGACCAGGCGGCATCTGACTGCAGCCTCTTGACTGGCCCGTGCGCAAGCCCCTGCTCCGCCATCAGGTTCATGACCTCAAAGCTCAGCTTTTTTTAAGGTCAGACCCCACTGCAAGGCCATGGCCTTGGCCAGGTCTTTCGCATTCTCCGATAACAAGATCGATTACCCCGCTTTGCAGTCAAGCCACCAGGTAGACCGTTCACGTGACGGTGAGGCGCTCCAAGATTTCCCGTCGTTGTGGTCACAGCGGTAGCTGCTACCTGCAATCCTAACCTCCATTCACTGCCGCCACCGTGGGCCACCGGGATCACCTCCCTGCCTGCATGGAGCCACGGCGCATAAAGCTACAATGATTAGTGTTATGGTCGAGAACTCTCATGCACATTGCCCGAACGATCATACAGATGGGGGTGAGCATTCGTACGACAGCGTCGGCTCCGATGACGGCACGAGTGAGATCGATCTATTATTACCACAGGTATCGCGATCAGGTGCTCTCACGCTCCACGAACAGGTGGCAGCCGAGATCCGTCGAGCGATTGCCGACGGCGAAGCCAGACCCGGGCAACGCATCCCCCAAGCGAGAGACCTGGCGGCTGAGCTGGGCGTCAACACCAACACGGTGCTACGCGCGTTGCGCATGCTCCGTGACGAAGGGTTGGTCGAGATGGGACGCGGACGCTCGATCCGCGTCGCAGGCACGCCCGAACGCTCCGCGGTACTCACACGGACCAAAGAACTCCTCGAGTTTGCCCGATCCCAAGGTTATGAACGCGACGAACTCATCGCGATCCTTGGTTCGCTGCAGTAGGCCCCAGGCAAGAGAAACGCCGACTTCTTCCGCTCCAACGTTGCGTGTGCGATGACCAGCTGAACACGGCATGCTAGCCATTCGCAGGTTACAACGAGGGATCGCCCTTCCAGCTCATTGGGAACGTCGCTAACTTGTGGTTGATTCGATAGGTGACAACCAAGGAGGAGAACAGAACACCGTGCTTGGTCGAGACCGGACCGGAAACCGTCACGAGGCTATTGGGGAAGAATGATGTTCGTGATGCCGCACAGTATGGGTTACACAAGTTGATCGCAAAAGTCGTCGTGCCCTTGGCCCCGCTCGACGTCCAAGCACTCCAGTGAGTCTTGGTCAGCATCGCGTTGCCGTCTGCGCACGAGATGACAAAACTCTTGGGCTCGACGACCGTTTTGCCTGTGCAGCCAAGGAGGCCGATAGAGCGATCCACGACAGGGACAGCCCGAATGCGGTGGGTGGAATGCGACGTCAAGCTCGCCTGATGCTCCCCATACGCACCCATCGCAATCATCACAACGATGAAGGCAAAGCACGCGGCCCAGATCAGGCGACGACGTCGCTGGCGCCTGCGGGCCTCCCGAAACAACAGCTCTGCCGCCTCCGCGGTCTGCGTAGCCGCTTCGTGATCAACCGAATCGTGGACAAAGATACTCATAAAGCTATTGTAACTATCTTTAATGTTCCTGGTGTAGGAAGTCGCGACTTTAGCCCTCCGACTTTCGACGACCCTCACCATCCTGCACCCATTGCGACGCCAGACATCGGGAATGCACCTCACGACAAGCCGAAATGACCATCAGGACCCCGACCGGCGTTCCGAGCCTTTGGGGCCGGCAGTCGAGGTCTCAGAGGCCAAATGAGGTCGATGTGCCAGTGGCCTCACAACTCGAGATGCCAATGCGTCAATCGAGGGCACCAAGTAAAGGCGTGCACACGAAAACACCAGTTAGCAGTTCAGTTCGTTCACAAGTTGGCAGAGCTCGATGTGCTAGCTCCAGCGGCTACGGTGAGCCTTTAGACAACAAGCTTGCAAGGAGGGCTTCAGTGGAGACACAGGAAGCGATGAAGGGACGAGTGGCACTCGTCACTGGTAGCGGTCGCGGCATCGGCGAAGCAATCGCGGTATCATTAGCCAAGCTTGGGGTCGCGGTCGCCGTCTGTGACGTCCATGATGGCGCCAATCGCGTGAGTGGCGCCATCAATGCGATGCACCAGCGGGCTGTACCCTATCGTTGTGACATCTCCGACGCCGAACAGACCGCCCATCTCGTCGATCAAGTGATCAACGCGTTTGGCCGACTCGATATCCTCGTCAACAATGCGGGAGTCGGCGGTGCGCATGGCCGACTCCACGAGATCGACATCGACGACTGGGATAGGACCATCGGCATCAACCTTCGAGGGACGTTTCTTACGACCAAGTTCGCAATCCCGCAGCTGCTCAAGCAGGCCCACGCTTCGGTGATCAACATCGCCTCAACCTACGGGATCATCGGAGCACCGTTTGCGCCCGCCTATTGCGCCTCCAAAGGTGCAATCGTGAATCTGACCCGCCAGCTGGCCGTCGACTATGGACCTCTCGGGATCCGCGTCAACGCCGTCCTCCCCGGCTACATCGACACCGACCTTGGTGGGCGGCGTGCAAGCTTACCGAGCGACCAGGCGGCAGCGATGTTACAGCAGCGCGAGGCCAATGCAGCACTGCAACCACTGGGGCGCCAAGCAACGACCGAAGAGGTGGCGAGGGTCGTCGCATTTTTAGCCTCCGACGACGCTTCCTTCATGACTGGCTCGATCGTAACAGTTGACGGAGGCTGTACGACGACGTTCTATCACGGCTAGGTGCTCCTATCGAAGTCGTCCTCAGGCCCGCCCGTCGTCTTGGGATAAGCGCACTCTGTGTTCACCAAGTCGTTGCGCAGTCGAGATACTCGGGAGGTAACGATCCCCTGTCCATCGTCGGATCAGTTGTCAGGGTTGTCAGTCGCACACAGACATCGGGCAACCGGCATCTTGCGAGCCCTGTCCCAACGTGACGGAGTTGCAAGCAACTCAAGAGGTGCAGCGCACCGCTGCACCAACGATCTGTCGGGGCGGTCAACTGACTCAACGGTCAGCGCTCCAGGCAAGTAGGAGACTCTGAAAAGAAACTAACAAAAATATCCAGATTCTATGTATTAGTTCCAAAAACGATCGTATACTAGGAGGCAACGGCCAGCAGGAGGGGAAAAGCGGCGATGGACACCGACTCGCGTCAAGCACAAATTTCGCGACCAACCCGGGGGATAGAGGTCCACTCTATTGACTGGATCCCGGAGCGAGAACGCCATGGAAAGCTCTGGCACCAGGCGCCACTCTGGTTTTTGGGCAATTTTCAGTATTTCACCATCCCTATTGGTTTCATCGGCCCCGCCATGGGCTTATCGCTCTGGTGGACCGCACTCGCAGGTCTTTTAGGGATCGTGGTTGGGACCTTCTTCATGGCCTTTCACGGCTCGCAAGGACCAAAGCTGGGAATGCCTCAGATGATTCAGTCGCGGGCCCAGTTTGGCTTTCGCGGTGTGATCATCGTCCTCTTCGTCGCGCTCTTTACCTACATGGCATTTAACGTGACCGACCAGGTATTGCTGGCACAGGGGATCTCTGGGGCTTATGGTTGGAATCCGACGGCAATCGCATTCGTCACCGTGGTGGCGGCAGCGCTACTGGCCATCTTCGGTCACGATTGGGTCCACCGAATCTTCCGCGTGCTACTCGTCATCTCGTTCCCACTGGTCACCATCATCACCATCGCGATCATCACTGGGCATGCTGGCGGATTCGCACCAAAGGCGCACTACGGTTTCACCTTCACTGCATTCATGGCAGAATTCTCTGCTGCCGCAGCCTACAACATTACCTACGCACCCTACGTCTCCGACTACTCACGCTATCTCCCCACCAAAACCAAGAGCCGTTCGGTCATCTTTTCCGTCTTCTTCGGAGCATCCTCATCAGCCGCCTGGCTCATCGCGCTGGGAGCTTGGCTGGCAATTCACCTGAACGCCAATGATGGCCTACTGGGACTAAAGACCGCTGGCAACAACGTGTTCGGTGGTCTCGGATCGGTTGCCGCCCTTGCATCCGCACTGGCATTGCTGGCCACCATGGGAATGAATGCTTATGGAGCGTCTTTGACCCTACTCACTGGTATCGATTGCTTTAAGAAGGTTAACCCAACTCGCACAGCGAGAGTCGTATCTATCATCGGGCTGGCCGTAGTGTGGTACCTTATCGGTGACGTGATCACCACCAGCGCCGTCAACACAGTCTCAACCGCTCTGACGCTTATGCTTTATCTACTCGTTCCTTGGACCGCAACAAATCTCATCGACTTTTTCTACGTCCGTAGAGGACACTACGCGATCACCGACCTGTTCTCCCTAGATGGCATCTACCACCGTTGGAACTGGCGCGGGATCACTGCCTATGCCATTGGCTTTGCTGCCGAGATTCCCTTCATGGTCCTGCCTCAGCTTGGCTCGTTAAGCTACATCGGGCCCGTAGCAAAGCTACTCCACGACACCGACATCTCTTGGCTGGTCGGTCTTGTCGTAACGTCGATCGCCTACCTTATTATCACCCGTGGATTCGATCCGCATAGTGAAGAACAGGCCATCGCAGACAGTCAGGAAAAGCTCGAGGCAGAGTTCGGCTAGGGCCGGGAGGATCGCTGATGGCGACATTGTACCCAATCGGACCACGGATCCTGATAGCAAGGGAGGCAAGTGGGCTTTCGTTAGGTGATGTCGCCGCCAAAAGTGGCTTGTCAAAGGGGTTTCTTTCTCGGGTTGAGCGCAGTTTCGTCAGCCCATCCGTCGACTCCCTGATTACGATATGTGAGGTTATCGGCCTGCCCATGGCAGAGCTCTTCGCAAGCCCAACATTTGTACTAACAAGGGCTGCCGAGCGTCCTGTCGCCAACCTCCCCGGTAGACAAGTAATCGACACTCTCTTAACGGCAACAACCGAACAACATGTCACAGTCATCGAAACAACTGCAGTACCGGGAGGTGGTGGTGGTGTCGACCTCTATACAGTGCCTTCCGAGTCTGAGGTGTGTTACGTCGTTGCAGGCAGTCTCGAGTTGATACTGAACACCGAGATCATCACGCTCGGACCCGGCGACGCCGTGACGTTTAATGGCACTACTCCGCACACGTGGAACAATGCCTCACTCTTCGCTGAGGTCCGGGTCATCTGGATCCTCGCACCGGCGCTACCTAACCCTTGGGTTCACGGAGCAATTGGCAGCGAAACCGAGACTTGGACTACGAGGTCGGCCACCGGAGGAGAGCAGACATCATGACAGCTCGCCTCACACATGCGATCGTTATCCAAGAGCCTGGACATATCCGATTGACCGAGATCGAACTGGACGATCCTGGCCCAGGTGAGGTTGAAGTCCAAATAGCTTCCGCCGGAGTCTGTGGCTCCGACCTCCATGTATTTCGCGGCGACTGGGATATCCACTACCCGATGGTGATGGGACACGAGGGTGCAGGGTATATCTCAAAGGTCGGCCCTGGTGTCCAGAACCTCGAGATCGGCGACCCAGTTGTCTTGAGTTGGAATGCTCCGTGTCGGCAGTGTCGCTTATGTCTTTCCGGGAAGCCCTACGCTTGCGAGCGAGCTACAGCCTATCTCGATGAAGGGGGTTTCCTCTTCGACGGAACCACTCGCTTTCACAAAGACGGCAAATCAATCCATCATTACCTTGGCGTCTCATCCTGGTCAGAGGCCGTTGTGGTGCCCGCAACTGGCGCCATCAAGGTACCGACTGAGTTGAATTTGGTGCACGCCGCCTTGGCTGGCTGTGCACTCCCAACCGGGATCGGTGCCGTCCGTAATACCGCTGCCATTTCAGCTGGTTCGCGGGTGCTCGTAATAGGCTGCGGCGGTGTGGGCCTCTCCTGCGTACAAGGTGCGCGTTTGAGCAAGGCAGAGGTCATTGCCACAACCGACAAGGATGCATCGCGACTCGAACTAGCCCGACAACTCGGCGCAACCTCAACCCACGAGACGGATAACGCAATTCTTAGCCACCTCGCGGATCAATACCCTGGCGGATTCGATGCGGTATTCGATGCAGTCGGGTCAATCACCACCATGGAAATGGGGCTCAAGTTGCTTGCACCTGCGGGCTCACTCGTTATCATCGGCCTGACCCGAGCTGGCTCCCGTCTAACAGTTGATCCGCTAGCACTAGCTATGAATAACCAACGGATCCTCGGATCGAACTATGGATCGATCGATCCAGCAGTCGACATACCGGTCATTATCAACGCCATCGCCAATGGTGTGGTTGATGTCGTCCCGCTCGTTTCCGCAGAGTTCCCTCTGGGCGAGGCCGCAATAGCCCTTGAGAACCTGGCAAAGGGCATCGGGCTGCGTCAGCTCCTCATACCAACAACGAACAATGCGGCACCTGCCCCCTGACCCGCCTTCCGTGACAAAGGAACATCATTTTATGAGGGCGATGCTTCTGGACTCGACAGATGCTCATGGATCACAAGCCAAGCTCCATCTCGCTTGCGCAATAGGATACTCTCGCGCTCATTAAGCGTCTTATTCTCCCCTCGCTCCACTACCTCAGTGCGAACATCATGAACCAACAGGCCAACGTTATCCGCGACCTCTACGATCAGTTGATTTGACGACTCACATGTGAGCACCCGAAACCCACTTTGCTCCCAGTCCCTCCATATCGCCCGATACTCGACCAACGTCAAAACCTTAGGTTCGTAGTAGAACGAGACAATGGCGTCAGGATCGAAGCAGCCAAAATACGCCTCTCGATCGAAATGCCCAAAAGCATCAATTACGCGCTGCGCCGCTACCTTAATATCGTCACTAGTACCCACCTGACAACTCCTCCACTGTAGCGGACCTCCTGTAGCTCACCTCGTGCACCTCGCTAAACACAAATTGCAAGAGCTCCTCAAAGAGGGTCGCAAGCACTCGTTATCTCGATCTCACCTCTTTACAAGTGAGAATCGATTATTTAACAAAAACACCCCATATCGTTCATGATAGCCGGGAAGCTGTTATCCATATCATTCTAGCTCCGCCTTGCCAGACCGCTTCATGTCGCTCTCCGCGCATCTCGTCTAGTACATCACCAAGCCGGAAAGAACGGTCCAGGATACTAGAACAAATAGTGTCCCTAGCCGTAAGTTTGCGCTAATTCAGGAACTTTCAAGATTTGGCCCCTGTTGACCTCACTGTAGATCTACTCTCTTGGGGCAAGAGGCAATGACAATGGCCAAGCAGATATCGAGAGCGAGAGATTCCGAAGGGACCAAGAAGCGTACTGGACGCAAACCAACGTATGTCGTCACCCTGAGCGATGAGGAGAAAGAGTTCCTCACTTCCTTTATCGCCAAACGTAATGCACCAGCAGCTCAGGTGACGCAAGCAAAGATCGCCCTCTTGGCCAACGAAGGCGTCAGGCTTTGTGATATCGCCGATGAACTGGATATCTCTACCTTTACGGTGCAAAAGTGGATCAAGAGATTCACCTAGCTATTCTCGTACCCTGGACCACGGTTTCGCGCAACCATGGACCACCTGTTACTCTATCTCTGGACCAGGCTCTTTGAGTCCGTTCCCCTCCTTTCGTTGGCTCCCGTGTTTACGCATGGATTCTCCTTTGAGTTCGACGGGGATCGCGTTATGGACAATGCGATCCATGATGGCATCAGCGACAGTTCGCTCTCCAAGACTCTCGTACCATTGTGAGACGGGCAACTGCGAGGAGATGATGAGTGAACCGTTCTCTCCTCGGTCATCTAAGAGATCAAGGATCTCTCTGGAACCCAGTGGTGAGATCGGGGAGATCCCCCAGTCATCGAGGATGAGTAGATGGGTTCTGGCAAGGATGGCCGCAAAGGACGGGTAGGTTCCATCCGCCCGGGCGATCCCTACCTTCTCTAAGAGCTTGGAGAGCTTGTAGTAGCGCACCAGGTAGCCCGCACGAATCGCACTCACCCCAAGGGCGATCCCGAGGTAGGTCTTGCCCACCCCAGTGGGGCCGGTGATGGCGAGGTGGTGATGAGCACTCAACCAGGCAAGGGAGACCAGTGAGCGATAGCGCTCACGGGTAAGCCCTCGTCCTTCGGTGAGTTCAAAGTCCTCAGGGCTTGCACGCATGCTAAAGCCAGCCTCTCGGGTTCTCCTTTGCACCCTGGCATTGGCTCGCATCGCGATCTCATAGTCAAGGATGCGACAAAGACGTTCATCAAAGTCCAGGTCGATGATTGAGGAATCCTCGAATTGGGCACGGTACTGGGCCTTGGCATGAGAGAGTCGCAGAGTGCTCAAGTGCTCAAGGTTGGTGGCCCTACTCATCGGTACCTCCAATACGAAAGGCCTCTGGACCCCGTAGGTTGGCATGGGGCTCATAGCTCATCTCGGGTTCAACGCCCAGTCCGACGTCGGCGAGTCCCTTGGTCAAGATAGACTCTACGGACTCTCGAGTCGCAGAGCCAATCATGAGGGCTCTGTGACAGGCAAGTTCTGCCTCAGCCTGTGGATAGGCCCGTAACAGACGCAGGAGTGCCTTGGCTGATGCTTGAGCAACCGATCGGAACGGAGTTGACGCAACGACGGAGCGAATGACGTTCTCTGTGCTCTCTCCAATGGCACGGGCTTGACTGTAGAGCAGTTCTTCTGCCTCCAGATAGCCCTGGTGCTCAGGTGGTCGGTGAGCTGGATTAGTGATGATCTGGTTCTCACCACCTGCGCGGTCATGGATAGCGATGCTCTCACCATCGCTAAAGACCTCGATGCTCTGTTTGCCAACCTTGACACGTACCTTGGTGTTGCGAAAGCGAACCGGAACCGAGTAACGGTTGGTATGGACCATGAAGTGATAGTCAGGTGAAACGGGGAGGGTTAAGAACTCGGCGAGCTCATAGCGACTCGTGGGTAGGGGTCTCAAAGAGGGCAGCTCCTCAACGAATCGAGTAGCCCTGGACCCAGCTAGGTACTTAAAGGGAGCCTCGTTGAGATCTCCTAGCATGGCTCTGACGCGTTCGTTGGCTTCGGCAACGCTGAAGAAGCGTTCATGACGGAGTCGGGCCAGGATCCTCGTCTCAACCCGGTAGACCGCACCCTCGGCCTTTGCCTTATCCTTTGGCCGATACGCCGCGAGTAGCCGCGGGCTCAATTGCATAATGGGTGCAGAACTCGGTGAAGGTCGCGTTGTAGATGAGCTCGTCACGGGTGTGCTTGGTAACCGCACTCCGGAGATTATCGGGGATGACCTTGGCCCCAAGACCGCCGAAGAACTCAAAGGCATCCATGATGGCCAAGAGGAAGTCATCGATGCGCTGGGACTCATAGACCCCACTAAAGGTATAGCCCGAGTAGGCCAGGGCGGCGACAAAGACCTGGGCGTAGAGGGCGATCTCCCCAGTGTCTCGGTCCCATATGGGGACGGTATCACCTGCATAGTCGACCATGAGAGCGCTCCCCTTTTCATGGGCCAACAACATGGTGAGCTCTCCTTGGTCCACCACTCGAGCAAGCTTGCGACAGAACTCGGAGTATGAGTAGGAGTTCTCACCATTGATATGGCAGTACTCTTCCCAAAGGAGCTCTCGGGTGAGATGCGGGGTATCCCTCAACTCCTTAACGAGTACCTCGTAGTCAGGGGCTACCTTCGTGCTCGTGCGCCCAGCCCTCGTGGGATAGAGAACCGCCAGGAGGGCCGAATCCTTTGACAAGTCCTCCTCGGTGATGGTGACCTCAGCCAACTTCTTGCGTAGTCTCGTGACTGACTGATGCGATACTCCAGTCGCTGCCTCGATGGTGCGAGCTGAGGCATCCGGGTGTCGTTCGAGGTAGGCGATAACTTTTCGAATCTGATCTGGTTGCAATGTCCAACTTCCTTTTCTTGTCTTGTTTTTCATCTCTGTTTACCTCCATCTAGGAAACGATGTCCTAGAGTTTCGGCAGCTTCTTCTGGGTGGTCCAGAGTTTCGCGAACTCCTGGTCCAGAGTTACGCGAATCGTTGGTCCAAAGATGCACGAATCTGCGGTCCAGAGTTTCGCGAACTCCTGGTCCAAAGATCAGCGATCCATTGGTCCAGAGTTACGCGAATCGTTGGTCCAGAGATATAAGAAAAGTCAGATTTGCTGGAGTTCACCTCTCCAGAGGTATCCGAGCGTTGAGAGGATGGGTTCTAACGTCCTCTGCAGTTCTCGTCTTTTGTGCAGAACTCGCATCCGCGCTACATTTAGAACGCTTAGTGCCGAC
>JALCZJ010000028.1 GCA_022690815.1 Ferrimicrobium sp. | reverse complement strand
CCTGAAAGTGGCCAATGCACCCACGACATTACATGAGAAACAGACTATCGGCGCCGGTGGCACCCGACGATACTGGCCACGCGCTGCTGCTAGGCAGTATCTCGTAGTACTCAGCTGGATATGCAGAACGCACGATCCCCCTGAGAACGACATCGATACCCTGGGCGCCGAGGAACCGCAGCTCAGGCGCCACACGCGTCGCGAACACCCTGCATACGCATGCGTACGTAGCGTTGATAAGGCCCCGAGAAACTCGGATCTTCGACGGGTCGGCGAACACAACACCGCTGGTCACAGCGTTGTGCATACGCAAAGGTGAGCGTGGAACCAAGGATAATGGTGGCGGGGGTAGGATTTGAACCTACGACCTTCGGGTTATGAGCCCGACGAGCTACCTAGCTGCTCCACCCCGCGTTGATAGATTCAAGTATAGCGGGTGCAGTGGCTATTTCTTGACCGTTGGTGCCTTGACCTTGGTGGAAATCTCGTTCAGTAGCGAACCTATCTGATCGATATCTTGCTGGTAGAGCGACAAGTTGCCGGACTTGAGTGCCTCTTGTGCCTTCTTGTAGAGCGACTGAGCCTTCGCGATGATGCTCGAAGCTTGTGAAGACACGACGGTACTTGGCACGGTACTTGTTGCCTTTTGGCTGCCCTCTACGCCGTTGGGGATAACCCCGAAGATCTGTTGGAGGTCGCCGGCAACGGTAGGACTGATGGCGATGTTGGTGCCATAGGCCATCACGATCTCCTTGATCTCAGGAATCGGATTGGAGGTACTGGAGACGTACAACGGGGTAACCCAAAGGAGATTTTGATTCAGTGGTATTGCTGATGTGGATCCAAAGTCGACATTCGAGCCGTGTTGATCGAGCAGTGTGAGTTCCTGAGAGACCGCCGTCTGCGAGGTCATTCTCGAGGTGATCTGGTTCGGCCCATCGATCTGCTGACCGGTGGGTGTAATCAAGGTAGTGAGTTGGTATGGATTGGTCGGAGTCGACTGTCCAACAAGGAATCCCGTGAGGTTCTGGGTCGAGCCGGAAGGCGAGTACGGCACATACGCCTCAACCGAACTCAAGCTCGGATCATTGGTTCCCGGCAATTGGACCATCTCATAGACCGGCAACATTGGCGAGTTGCCGGGGCTCGAGAGCGAGGCGAATCCTCCATTGGTCCCAGTTGGGATTTGCCCAATGGCTGGGCTGGCAGAAACCTCCCAGGCGTTGCCTGCTGAATAGAAGTTGGAGGCACTCGTCACGTGGTAAAGACCATACATTTCGGACTGTACCGAGAGCAGGTCGCTTGGATAGCGTAGATGAGCCTCAATTGCTGGATTCATCGACGATAAGGGTTGAAAGATGCGAGGGAATGCCTTCTCGTAGGCCTGGATCATCGGGTCTGATGGATCCGACACGTAAAAGTGCATCGCACCGGAGTAGGCATCGATGACGACCTTAACTGAGTTGCGGATGTAGTTGTAGTTGCCACCGGCTAGCTGGCTCCCAGATGGTACCGCGCTGGTATTCGCCGCCTGGGCATACGGGTAGTTGGTACTGGTGGTGTAGCCGTTGAGGACCCAGTAGACACGCCCGTTGGCGATCACAGGATACGGGTGGGATCCGTACTTGAGGAATGGCATCGCCATCTCGGCGCGCTGAACGATACCGCGCTCGAACATAAGGCGCGATTGTGGGGTGATGAGCGAAGAGTCCAGGATGTTGATGTCGCCAAAACGGAGGGCAAAAGCCGCACGCTTCACGATCGACGACAGCTGCACACCACCGGTCGAGCGATAGTGAGTCTCGACCGAGGCTCCTGAGCGCAACTGATAGTCGATTTCTGGTTGCTTGGTGTTGGCAATGACATAGTTGCTCATGTCTTCGCCGTAGTAGACCTGCGGCTGTGTAAGGGTTGGTACACCACCCTTGGAGGTCGGTGGCAGGTTGCCGATGTCGAAGACAGGGTTGCCGCTGTTGGCGATGGTGTTGGCCTCAGCAAGCGCGGCACCGTATCCGTGGGTGAACTGTAGGTGCTCGTTCACCCATGACTGTGCCGGTAGGTTGTTTGAGTTGATTTGGCGCACGCCCACAACGACCGGGGTTGTGACTCCGTGCACCTTGTAGGTTTCGATGGCGAGGGAATTGAACTGGTAGTAGGAGCGGATATCTTGGAGCTTGTCAAAGGTCTGCAGCGGTTGTTCGGCTCCCCAGAGAATGATGGAACGCAAGGCTTTATCATTGGTGAGCGCGACCGATGAGGAGGTGTCACTGGCCGCGTTGTAGGGTACCGAGGCAATCGAGTTCAGTCCCATGGCGTATCGAGTCGCAATGATGTTGCGCTCGATGTAGGGAGCCTCTTTCTGCTCTTGGGCAGGAGCGACGACGAATTTCTCGATGAGTGCCGGATAGATGGCGCCGAGAACGATCGAAATGAAGGCCCACAATCCGAGGGCGAGCACCGGAAGCACCCAACCTTGACGGTAGATATTGAAGACAAACAACCCACAGGCGACGACCGAGATGAAGATAAGCAGGTTGATGGCGGGGAGTTGTGCGTGGACATCGGTGTAGCTGGCGCCTTCGACGTAGCCTCGGGTGGACATGTCAAGTTGATAGCGTTGGAAGTAGTAGCCCACCGCCTTGATCAGCGCCATAATGGCGAGGAGTACTGACATATGGGCCTTCAGGTGTGGCGTTGCCCGCGTGCCCCGTCCCTGGAGCCGCAGCGAACCGTTCAAGTAAGCGACGGCCACGGTGAGGATAAAGACCACCGCCACCGCAAGGAAACTCCAGGAGATTAAGAACTGAATGAAGGGCAGTCGAAAAACGAAGAACCCAGCGTTCATATGGAACTGAGGGTCCTTCGAGGGGAAGGCTACATAATTGGTAAACAGGAGCCAGTTCTTCCATTGGCTCGGAGCTTGTGATGCGACGATCAGCGTTGCAACGATGGTGATGATGATCTTGGCAATCTTCGGGTGTCGGTCATTAGTCGCCCGGTAGCGTTGGATCAGGTCGTCGTCTTGTTGCGTAATCGCCGGCAGCCGTCGATTGACCAGTGTAAGAGAGACGTAACAGCCAATCGCAAAGATCGCCGCGAAGACGATCCAAAGCTCTACCTTGGCGAGGAGGACGCCGCGCCAAATCTCGTCGAGGTGGTAATTAGAAAACCACAGGAAGTCGGTGTAAAAAACCGCCACGCCCTTCAACGAGAAGAGAAGGATGATGAGGACGATGACGACCCCAATGAGGACAAGCTGTGCCTTGGAGGGCCCGCGACGGCTACGGGCGATATCTTGTGGAACGCGCATCCATTACACCCTAGGCGAAGACAGGAACGATAACGCAGGTGCAACCTGGGTGTGCTGGCGGATTCTCATGTCCAGTGGGGAACGCTTCAGCTATGGGATTGATTCCTGCGAGCATGTTGTCCTCACAGTCTGCGCACGGTTGGGACGACGACGAGGTAATCCACAGATATCCAGTTGCCCCAGGTACAAGGCGCGCTCCGCGCGAGAAGGCCCGATAGGCGACATCGTAGATCAACTCGTCTAGCTGGCGTCGGGCCTCCCGGTAGATGCCGTTGGTCAGTGACACAAGGTCAGCCTCGTCCCCATCAGTGTTGTTATCGATTGTCGTGAAAGCCCGAGCAAGTGTTGCCTGGCCGAGCGCGTCGGTGAGCTCGAGAGCCGTCTCCTCCACGATGCTGTCAAAACGATCCCCGGCGGGATCGAAACTGCGATCGCCAAGAGCGCCGGCAAAGTCTGAGCCAGCATGCACAACCCGGGCGACGAGCAGCCGAACATCGTTGATGCGAGCCTCGCTGTCGTTCATTAGCTGTTCCACAACCGCCAGAGCGCCCGAGCGCCCATTGGACCGAATGGTCGCGAGAATACGGTTGAGGTCATCTTGGGTGATCCGCTTTACGCGTCGCGAGAGATCGACCGTTCGGGGGTCGAAGAGTTCATGGAGCGCGCCTTGAATCTTGTGTGCCAATTGATCGTCGTCATCCGGGTCAGATGTATCATCGGATGCCGATGGCTCCACGTCCGCTCCACTCGAGGTCCCGCGCTCGCCAGTCATGACGTCAGGAGTCCCGTTGTCGTCGACGATCACCGCTGTGAGGTCAGCGACAACGACAGGTCCAGCGTCAGCTTCGTCCACTACCCCCTCGCCGCGAAGCTCTCCAAAGAGCGCCTCGAGGCGTTGCAGCCGAGATTTGGAGTCTTCCTGTGCGGCCGGCGGCCGAGGCTGTCGGTAACGTTCGACAACCACGATCTCTGCCTCGTCTTCGAAGTCCTCGTTAAGACTGTGGTCGTCAGCTGGTTGCTCGGCTTCACGCGCAGCCCCTAGGGTGGGATCAACTTGGTCGGCTGGCCCGCTCTCGTGGGTTCCGAGACTGGTCGTGGCGACCTCAGATATCGCCGTCTCGTGATCGGCATCTTCAGTTTGCAACAATTGCTCGTCAGTTGTAGCGCTAGGAGCTTGGGCCATCGACGACGACCCGGCCCCCGGTGATATGCTCGGGACTTCGAGTTCGCTCCTCGATGACAGCGCATCGTTCGATTCGACGACCGAATCCTCGTCTTCGTCCTCGAGCTCGAGCGCGGCAGTCTGTTGGGTGGCTAGCTCAATAAGGCGAGCTACATCAGCAAATGCCAACTCCCCAGGCTGATGACCGTTGAAGTTGGTATCGACTTTGGCGTCCAATGCGCCTGCGGAACCATCGTCACCCCCGGTGTACTCGAGCAATGCGTCATCCTCGTGATCGAGGGAGGACCGCGACGCGAGATCCTCGTGATCTTCGATTGTCAAAGGCCTTTGGGGCTCTTGTTCGTCGCCCTGCGTGGATCCAGCAGTGCTCGCGGCCCCAGTGGTAGTTGCAGCCGCGTTGTTAGTCGTCTCGTCGTGGGCTGTTGCGGTCACGAGTTGTGCCTGTTGGGTCTCGTCGGCTAGGGGTCGCAACTCGTTGTGCTCGACCATGGTGGTTGGTGGTCGACGATCGAGCGTACTCAGCGAGTTCTTGAGTAGATCTTGGGCGCTGCGGAGCATCCCAATCAAGTGCTGGCGTTCGAGATCGAGACCCGAGATCTCCTCACGGATCTGGGCGGCGCGGTTCTCGGCCTGTTGGGTCAGATTGGCGGCGTGCTCGCGCGCACGAAAAACCAGGGATCGACCCTCTCGTTTTGCGGCCTCGACGGTGTTGGAGGCCGTGGAGTCAGCCATCGCCAGGATCTCTCGACCCTGTTGTCGAACCTCCTCGAGATGGGCGCGGGCAACCTGGCGACCCTCCTCGATCTCAGCTTCTGTGGCAAGTTTGGCCTGCCGCGTAATCTCCTCCGCTTCACGACGTGCGCGTTCGACGAGATCTTTCGCCGTCGATTCTGCCTTGCGGCGAAGGCCAAGTGCTGCGTCGTTCGCACTTTTAAGTACCTCTGACGCCTCCTGGCCAAGCAGTTTGCTGGCCCTCTCGGGATCGGATAGCGCGAGTCGAGTGTCCTCTCGCAGCGTGGTGTAATCGTGTCGGGTTTGAGCGAGTTCAGCTTCTAGTTGAGCGATCTTTGCAGTGGCCTGCGTGACCTGTTGTCGCAGTTCGGCAAGGAGTCGGTCGACCGCCTCTCGGTCATAGCCCTTGCGGACGATGTTAAAGCTCTCACTTGCTCCATTCGTCTCTGATCGCCACATGATCGCCTCCTATCGGACCGATTCCTTTGGAGTCCGCACCCTTGCGAGCCGCTCAATTTCCTGTACTGCCTGAGAAAGATAGGTTACCCCGATGACCGTGATGGTCCCGTGCGAGGCCTGTTGAGCCCTGTTGCGCTGCACTGATGGCACAAGTACATAGCGTAGATGGCTATCGCGCATCGCGATGACTCTTTGGTAGATCCCAAAGACTGGTGCGAGGCGCCCATCAGGAGTAACGAGCCCGATCAGACCAAGAGCCAGAGGGTGCGTGACCTTGATCTTGCCATAACTGTCGATAATCGCGATAGCCTGGGCGAGGCCTTCAGTCCCTTCGAGCGTCTTCGGGATGTGCAGTTGCAGTGCTGTGGGCAGCCGATACAGGGTTGCCGTGGTAATGACGATCCCGAGTTTGCCCTCGTCAAAGGGTGCCTTCACGACATAGCTTGTTGGCCGCGATGTGTGGAGCTGTTGGCGTTGGAGCAACAAGGTGACCGTTGGGCTGTGTGGCCTCGCGGTCAATGCAGCCTCGAAGTTGGCCAAACTCGAGACGCGGTAGCCATTGACCGCGGTGACGAGGTCACCGAGATGAACCTTATTCCGTACTGGTGAGGTAGGTAAAATGTCGCGGACGAGCAGTCCATGCGTCGCTTGGATCGGTATACCGAGATATCGATAGGCAGCGACACTGGCCGCAAGGATCGATTGGAGATTTGTCGACGCCAGAGAACCAGGTTGTCGAGCCTCGTTGTGGATTGGATTGATAAATGCTACGTTCGGGTTGAGGTGTCCAATGAGCAGCTGTAGTGGAGTGAGGGCGGTTATAGAAAGCTGAGCATCGAAGAGTTCGAGGTGACGAGGGCGGCGATGGTCAACTCGGACAGCATTGGCGAGGTTGACCAAGCTTCCAGGTCCGACGGACACTTCAGACACATGGCCAAAGCCAAGCCAGAGAAGCGCGGCGGTCACGAGAATGGTCCCCCATAGGATTAGGGCGGTGCTAAGCACGCGGTGTGGGGGGTTACTCATGTTGTCGATTGTAGTGAGACACCAACTGGCGGTGGAGAGGCGGGCGTCAGGAGGCATTGGCCGTAGCTAAGTTTGCGGCATTGTTCGTCAGTAGCGATAGTGCGTAGGCGCATCGATGGGCTAGCCTTTCCTCGTGAAGCAAAAGCGGACGGACCAATCACATGACCAACTCGTGGGCGACGTCGACGAGCACGAAAGTGAAAAGCCTTCGGCCTTGCAGGGGGTCCAGCATCATGAGGGTGTTCTCTCTTTGCCTCACACAAGTGCGTCGGTGCTCTCGATCGACGGCACGTGCCGCCTTTGTCGCTTGGGAGGTGCCGCGGCTTGTCACCTCTTGCCGGCCATGACCATACGAACTGATGACGAGTCGGTGGTGAGTGGGTCCACCGTCGTGTTCAAACACGCCGGAGTTGAGTTCGCCGGATACGGCGCGATCATCGAGATGACCCGCCTCGCAGGTGGCCTTGGGTGTCCGGTGAGTCGCCTGCTTGCACTCGCTCCCGTTCGTCTCCTTGGTAACCGTGCCTATGGTTGGGTCGCGCGACATCGACACACGATCAGCCGCGTGCTCCCTGGTGTCAGGTTAACGCAGCTTGACGCCCGAGATGGCCCGCGCAACGATAAGCCGCTGGATCTCTGAGGTTCCCTCGAAGATGGTGTAGATCTTGGAGTCGCGGTGCCAGCGTTCGACCGGATATTCGCGCACGTAGCCATAGCCTCCGAGAATCTGGATGGCCTCCTCGGTGGCTTTGACTGCAACCTCACCGGCGTAGAGCTTTGACATGGACCCTTCCCCGTGGGAGAATGCGTGTCCTTGAGCTGCCATCCAGGCGGCGCGGTGGACGAGCAGCCGGGCTGCGTCGATCTGGGTTGCCATGTCCGCAAGTTTGAAGGCAATCGCTTGATTTTCGATGATCGCGCGCCCAAACTGACGTCGCTCACGGGCGTAGTCCAGCGCGTATTCGTAGGCAGCTCGCGCGATTCCTAGCGCCTGGGCACCAACGAGTGGGCGCGAGGCTTCGAAGGTCGCCATCGCTGCCTGCGATGATGATCGCTTCCCCTCTCGAACACGGGTGAGTCGCTCATCGAGGCGGTCCTTGCCGCCGAGGAGCAGGTGGCCGGGGATGGTAACGTCTTCTAGGACGACCTCAGCGGTGTGGGAGGCCCGGATGCCCATCTTCTTAAACTTCTGACCCATTTTCAGGCCGGGTGTTCCCGGAGGGATGATGAAGCTGGCCTGTCCACGTGATCCCAGGTCGGGGTCAACGCTCGCCACGATAACGTGGATGTCTGCAATCCCGCCATTGGTGATCCACGTCTTGGTGCCGTTGAGCGTCCAGGTGTCGGCGGCCTCGTTATAGACGGCACGGGTTCGCAGTGATGAAACATCGCTCCCGGCGTCAGGTTCAGTGACACCAAACGCGGCGAGCTTGGGGTCGTCTGCGCTGCCGAAGCATTGCGGGATCCACTCACTTGCTTGTTCGGGTGTTCCGTTTGCCAGAATGCCTGCAACGGCAAGCGTTGAGCCAAAGATGGCGAGCGTGATGCCGGCATCTCCCCACGCGAGCTCCTCCATCACGATCGGCATCGTGAGACCGGTTTTGTCCGCATACGCATTGACAAGGAAGTCGTATGAGTAGAGCCCGATCTTGGCGGCCTCTTGGATGATCGGCCATGGCGTCTCCTCGCGCTCATCCCATTCGTGGGCGGCGGGACGGATGGTCTTATCTGCAAAGTCGTGTGCCCATCGCTGAAGTTCGAGCTGATCGTCATTGAGTGAAAGCGAAAACTGGTCCATTGCTCCTCCTAACCTCCATCATTATATTACCGAGTGGTAACATGTGCATCACGGCGAGGAGGATTCTTGTCTTCCTGTTCAAGACTCATCGCTTGATAGCTGATCTCCACTGTATTGGCCGGTCTCGGCGTTGGTTGTTCTTGGGCCACACCGATCGCATTGGCGCTCCTACGACTCTGGCGCCAGGCTGCGGTCCCTACGCAACTGTGTACCATCCTTCGTGTCGAGGATAACAAAGCCAGCGGTCTCGATGAACGCGCGTAGCGCATCGGCCTTGGCGTAGTCACGGTCACGTTTTGCCTGCTCACGTTCCTTAACCGCGGCGGTGACCTCTGCAGGAATGGCCGAGGTGTTTGCTGATGGCGCAAGGCCGATCCACGACAACATCGCACGCACGGTGGCAACTTTGTCGAGGGCAGTATCGAGGCGTTGCCGGTCGAAGTCGATGTTACCTTCACGAACTTGGTCGAAGAGCAGCGCGAAAGCAGAGGGGGTATCGAGGTCGTGGTCGAGGTCGTCGATGAAGGTGGCGAGGACGTGCTCGTCGACTTTCCCATCCTCTCCTCGATCAAGAAAGTTGTCGATACGGCGTAATGATGCTGATGCATCATCGAGAGCTGTCAGGGAGAGTTCAAGCGGTGACCGGTAATAGGCACGAAGGTAGGCGAACCGGACGGTGCGACCTCCGAATTGCGTGATAGCGTCGGTGAGGTCCAGGGTGTTGCCGATCGACTTCGACATCTTCTCGCCATTCATCTCAACGAAGCCTACGTGCGCCCAATGTTGCGCGAATGGGGCGTGGAGCACCTGGGCCTGGGCGAGTTCGTTCTCGTGGTGTGGGAAGATCAGATCCATGCCTCCGCCGTGCAAGTCGAAGGTACGACCAAGCAGTGCGATTGACATCGTGACACATTCGGTATGCCATCCGGGGCGACCATAGCCGAAGGGGGAGTCAAAGCCAGGTTCGCTGTCGTCTACGCGCTTCCAGAGGGCAAAGTCGAGGGGTGACTCCTTCAGAGGATTAATCTCAACACGATTGCCCGGCTGGAGCTGGTCGAAGTCCTGTTTCGTGAGGAGTCCATAATGGGGCACGCTCGCGATCCGAAGGTAGACACCGTCGTCGATCGTGTAGGCCGTACCGAGATTGAGCATCTCCTCAATGTTGTCGACCATACCCTGGATCCAGTCGGTCGCGTGGGGGGTGGAGTCGGGACGTTCAACGCCGAGGCGATCCATCGTCTCGAACCAAATTGTCTCGTACTGTTGCGCGATCGCCTGGTAGCTTGTCTCCTCAGCTTCGGCTCGGGCAACGATTTTGTCGTCGACATCAGTGATGTTCATCACGAGATTGACGGCGAGCCCCTTGTTGCGAAGATGGCGTCGAAGGAGATCATAGGTCGCCATGATCCGGCCATGTCCCAAGTGAGGACGATCCTGCACGGTTGGCCCACATACGTAGAGTGAGAAGGCCTCCTGACCCGGGTTGATAAGCTGGGTGAGGGATCCGGTCATGGTGTCAAAGAGTGTGGTCATCGCTCTTTCAGTATACGACCCGCACGTCACGGTGGTAGTGAAGTCACGGCGTGGAGCCGCGAGAGGAGATGGTAGCTGTGATCAACGTTCCTGACAAGGTGACCCTTGACGGGCTTGAGAAGAAGTGGTCCGCCACATGGGAGGAGCGAGGGGTCTATCGTTTCGACGATAGCGTGCCGGCGGGGGCCATCTACTCCATCGATACTCCTCCGCCAACGGTGAGTGGATCGCTCCATATCGGCCACGTCTTCTCCTATGCGCATGCGGATATCATCGCACGATATCAGCGGATGCAAGGTCGTGAAGTTTTTTACCCTGTGGGATGGGACGACAACGGCGTGCCAACAGAGCGACGTGTGCAGAACTATTTTTCGGTCAGGTGCGACCCCTCACTCGAGTACGAACCCGGCCTCGTTCCCGATGCTAGCGCAAAGGAGCTCCGCCCAATCTCTCGGCCTAACTTCATCGAACTCTGCGAACAGCTCACCCAACTCGATGAGCAAGTCTACGAGATGTTATGGCGACACATCGGCCTGTCGGTCGACTGGTCGCTGACCTACACGACAGTGGGGGAGCAGTCCCGAAAAGTCTCCCAAGCCGCGTTTTTGACCTTGCTCGAGCGCGGTGAAATCTACCAGAGCTCCTCACCGACCCTTTGGGATGTCGACTTCCAGACAGCCGTCGCCCAGGCCGAACTCGAAGACCGCCCGGTTGCCGGGAAGTATCATCGCATTCGATTCCAGCTGGCCGACGGTGGCGAAGTCGAGATCGAAACCTCTCGGCCAGAGCTGATCCCAGCCTGCGTTGGCCTTGTCGTGCATCCTGATGACGTACGGTATCGTTCACTCGTTGGCAAGCGGGCGATCACACCGCTGTTTCGCACCCCGGTGACGGTCATCGCCCATCCGTTGGCCGAGCCAGAGAAGGGGACTGGGGCCGCGATGGTCTGCACCTTTGGCGACCTTACCGACGTGACGTGGTGGCGAGACGCCGAATTGCCACTTCGGGTCATTGTTGGACGAGATGGACGGTTGAGCGAGGCCGTGGAATTTGGGACCGAGGCGTTTCCCTCACTCGATCCTGATGAAGCGAATGCGCACTATGCCCAGCTGGTTCGTCGCAAAAGTCAGGCTGCCAGGGAGCGTATCACCGAGCTCTTGCAAGCATCTGGTGACCTCTTGGCGCCACCGGTCAATGTCACCCACGCAGTGAAGTTCTATGAGAAGGGCGATCACCCACTTGAGGTCGTCGCTTCGCGCCAGTGGTTTCTCAAACTGATGGCACATCGCGAGGCTCTGATTGAGCGGGGACGAGAACTCGTATGGCTTCCACCGCATATGCGAGTTCGCTATGAGAACTGGGTAATGGGCTTAAACGCGGATTGGAACCTGTCGCGACAGCGGTTCTTCGGGATCCCGATCCCCGTCTGGTATCCGATTGACGCCGACGGGGAGGTCGATCACGACCATCCGATGGTGCCAACGGTGGATGATCTGCCGGTCGATCCACTCAGTCAGGCTCCGCGTGGCTATACGGAGGAGCAACGGGATCAACCAGGTGGTTTCGCCGCCGACCCGGATGTGATGGACACCTGGGCAACATCGAGCTTGAGTCCCCAACTTGCCGGTGGGTGGCTTTCACATCCTGACCGATACGCCAAGGTGTTTCCGATGGACCTCAGACCTCAGGGTCAGGAGATTATTCGCACATGGTTGTTCTACACCGTCGTGCGTAGTGAGCTGGGATTTGGAGCCCTTCCATTCAAGCAGGCGTTGATTTCTGGCTTCGTCTTGGACCCCGATCGTAAGAAGATGTCGAAATCAAAGGGTAATGTCGTGACCCCAATGCCACTGGTGGAGCGCTTTGGTGCCGATGCCTTACGGTACTGGGCTGCCGGCGGTAGGCCTGGGGTAGACACGGCTGCCGACGAGGGGCAGATGAAGATCGGCCGACGACTGGCGATCAAGATCGCCAACGCCACCAAGTTTGTGCTTGGGACACTCGCTCGGGCCGAGCACCGCGGTGATCCAGTGGATCCCCACCCACTCGATGTCGCGTTCCTGGTTGTGGTAGACGAAGCCTTGCGCGATGCGACTGCCAAGCTCGATCGTAACGACTACACCGGAGCGTTGGAGGTGATCGAGCGTGTCTTTTGGGAGTTTTGTGATGACTACCTTGAACTCGTCAAGGTCCGCGCCTATGGTGATTCGACCCAAAATCATCTCTCTCTGGTGACAGAATCCACGGCCGGGAGGGCATCGGCATTAGCCACCCTGCGGTTGGCCAATGAGCTGCTGTTACGTTCGCTGGCTCCCTATCAACCGTTCGTGACCGAGGAGGCTTGGTCTTGGTTTCATGACGATTCGATCCATCGAAATGCCTGGCCGCAACCGGGTGAGGGACTGCGTCGACTGGGTCTTGTGCCCTCGGCGGATGGCGCTTGGCAGGCATCGGCTGACGTCTTTCGCACAGCCCAAGCGGTGCTAGCTGAGATTCGGCGCGTCAAGAGCGAGCACAAGGTCTCGCCTAAGACTCCGGTCGACTCGCTCGGGATCCGGGCGAATGCTGCGAGGCTTGAGGCGATTGGTGATGCGCTCTCCGATCTGGCTGCGGCTGGCGTGGTGCGACGTATCGAGTTGCAAGAGACTGAGAACGAGGCGTTGAGCACCGAGGTGATGATCGGTCTCCCAGAGTAGAGCGACCAGAGACCCTTGGGTGAGGAGATGCAGGTGACCGAGCATCGAATCAGATGACGGGACATGGGTGATTTGACGGCATTGTTGTCGCCGTGGCCATTTGGATGCATTGACCTTTGGATGCATTGACCTTTGGATGCATTGACCTTTGGATGCATTGACAAGGTCTTGGCTTGCCAGCCGATGCGACCGAGAGGCGTCAATGCGGTCGCGGAACACGCACCTGGTATCTTAGGCCAAAATGCATCCAGGGCCGGGTGGTTCTGCGCGGCACTCATCAAAGAATCCTGTGCCGGGCAAGACGCCACAGTCGGGGCAAACGCGGTCAAGCCAGCACGCCTGATCGCCACCGTCTTCGAGCGCAGTTAGATCTTGCTGAGGAGCCAATGTTGGTTTGGTGGGCCCAGTATCAACCGGTGCACGTCCATGGGCTGCAGGATCGGTCAGTCGATCCATGGCTCTTGCCACCCTAGGTGCCCTCGTACAAGCGCGTCCGCCTCGACGGGCCCCCAGGTGCCACGCTGATAGGTCGCAGGCTTGGAGCCGCTATGCACGATGGGATCGAGGACGCGCCAGGTCTCCTCGACGACGTCTTCGCGCGTGAAGAGCGCGTGGTTGCCTTCCAGCGCGTGGCCAAAGAGCAGCTGATACGGCTCCGGGGCACGGCCTAACTCCTTTGCAAAAGGTAGGTCAAGGTGAACCTGATCAACCCCAGTGCTGTCGGCACCCTTGGAAAACAGGCTCATTCGTAGGCCAGGTTCGGGGTCGATGCGCAGGATCACCTGATTCGGTGCCACATGCGTTGGCAGATCCAACGATGTGAGTTTGGGTGGATGGCGGAAGATCAGCCGGACCTCGGTCGCGGTGGCCGCAAGGGCTTTGCCGGCACGAAGAAAGATCGGCACCCCCTCCCATCGCCAGCTATTGACGGCGAGTCGGAGCGCGATATAGGTCTCGGTTGTCGATCCCGATCGAACACCAGGGACGGTTTGATAGCCCTCGTATTGGCCACGGATCACCTGTGATGGATCGACGGTCGCCATCGCCTTGAAGACGTCCGCCTTTCGGTCCCAGAGCGCTTGGTCGCCGCGCTCGCTTGGGGCCTCCATGAGCACAAGTGCTAACACTTGCAGCAGGTGATTTTGGACGACATCGCGGAGGGCGCCGACCGGATCGTAGAACGCCCCGCGGTCCTCGACGCCGAAGTCCTCAGTCATATTGACGTGAATCGCCGAGACGTGATCCCGATTCCAAAGTGGCTCAAGGATGGCATTGGCGAAGCGAAGGTAGAACAGATCGAGTACCGGCTGCTTGCCGAGAAAGTGGTCAATTCGCAAAATTTGGGATTCATCAACGACGGCGTGGAGCTGATCGTTGAGTTCCTTCGCTGAGGCGAGATCGTGGCCGAAGGGCTTCTCGATGAGGAAGAAGGCGTTCTCAGCAAGGCCATTCTTTGCGACTGCTAGGACCACTGGGGCAAAGAGCGTGGGTGGGATCTCAAGGTAGTAAAGTTTGCGCTTTGCAGCCCCCATCATCTTGGCAAGCTGGTCATAGGTGTCGTCAGCGGTGAAGTTGCCGCGCAAGTAGGACAGGCGTGCCGCGAGACGATCGACGACCGCTTGGTCTGGATCGTCGATTGTGTTGGTGATGGAGGTCCGCATATGTTCAACCAGCGACTGCGTCGTCCAGTCATCCATCGCGACTCCGATGATGGGACATTTGAGCTTGTGGCTCTCCTCCAAACGGTAGAGGGACGGAAATGTCATCTTTTTCGCCAGGTCACCGCTGATGCCAAAGATGACGAAGATATCGACCGTTTGCGCCGTCGCAGATGCCGTCCTGGCGCGTCCTGTCGAGATCTTTCGTGTGCTGTTTGCGGTGCTGGTCTCTGGTGTTGTCATAACAGTTGAACTCCCCATCGTGTCTCGAGTGTCTGACCTGGTTGTAGGACGAGTAGATCTTGGCCGCTCTGGAAAGCGTTCGGCGGAGCCGTCATTGGCTCGACGGCAATGGCCCTGCGCCGGCGGTGGCTCGCGAGCGTGTCCCCGGTAAAGAGCTGCAAATACCGGTAACTGTCATCGGCCCAGAGCTCGACGGTGCGTCCATCGGCACCAGTCAGCCGCGCCCAACTCTGGTTGGTGGTGGATGATGGGCGGGCGGCAAATGTCGTGTCGAGTATCTGCGCCCCGATCGGTTGTGGAGTACCGAGCGAGGTGCTGGCGAGGGTGGGTGGTGTCGCGTCGTCGAAGACGAGCGCGGAGGCGGAAAAAAGAGCGTCATCGATCTTCTCACCGAGTGCTGGAGATAAATACGGATGATGGCCGACGGCGACAGGGCATGGGTCGTTGCCTCGATTGATAATCTCGGTGGTCACGGTGAGACCGCGCTCGGAGAGTTCATGGTGGAGGCAAACGCCCAACGTGAAGGGGTATCCAGGCGTAGGGTGCAGCGTGGTCGCCAACGTTACCGCTCGTTGGGTGAGGGCCACGACGTCGAATGCTTCCCAACGTAGTAACCCATGGATTGCGTTGTTGGCTTCCGGCTCGGTCAGGGGCAATTGGTAGCGTTGACCCATGAACGTATAATGTCCCCCCAACACTCGATTGGGCCAAGGTATCAGGTGGGCTCCGTGGGCACCGTCACAGATGACATCCTCCTCATAGGATGCGAGCAGCGGGCGACCATTGCGTTCCAACCGGCGGATGCCTGCGCCAACTTCGACGATCACGGCACAATAGTCGGCGGCGCTGATGTGAAACTGCTTGCCCGAAGGGGGGCATGTCAGGGGTTGTTGCATCTGTGACAGAGGCTAGCACGCACCACGCGCACGAGCCACTTGACTCACTCAGTCGATGTGATTGGCGTTGACGGACGGCGTCAAGACTCCAATCGCAAACGAGTGATTTATTGACGATCTCGTCGGCCCCGATCATTGATGTACTCTTGCACGAGGGTCGTTCCAAGGCCACTGCCCGAGGAGTAGAAGGCCTCTCCATGGTTGATGGCGAGAACGTCGTTGACAAAACCCCGGAGGCCACTGTCGGCATTGAGGACAAAGAGGTTGATGGTGATCTTTTCTCGGGTGCAGCGGAGCACCTCGGCTAATGTGCGTTGCACGGTCTCGTACGAGGGCGGATACGAGAAGAAGACCTCATGGCTTGTCGGGTCTACGTGGGCAGTTGGCTCGCCGTCGGTGACGAGAAGGATCTGACGATGGCCTGGCTGATGCCGCAACATAGTACGCGCCAACAGTAGGGCGTGTTCGATGTTCGTGCCATAGACGTAGTCCCACTGCGCGCTCGGAAGTGCAGCGAGGTTGACCTCTCTGGCGACTTCGGAGAAGACGACGTAGCCAAGATAGTCGCGAGGATACCTTGCGTGAATCAGGCTGGAGAGGGCAAGAGCAACCTGTTTAGCCGGGAGAAATGTATCGTTGAGGGGCATGGAAAGTGAGAGATCGAGCGCAAGAACCGTTGCGGCGCGAGCACGTTCTTCGGTCAGCTCGATAGCGAAGTCGCCGGGAACGAGCTGAAGAGGAGTCCCCTGACCCTGACGCATGAGGGCGTTGTTCAGCGTCTCTCGCAGGGCGAGTCTGAACGGATCGCCAAACTCATAGGCTTTCGACTCACCGCTGAGATCGGTGCCGAGGTTGCCGATACGGCGTGACTCATGATTGCCAAGGAGGCGTGCACTGCCCGATGGGAACAGGCGATGGAGTACTATCTCGCCAAGTTTGGCGATGGCGCCGTTGGTGAGCTCAAGTTTGGGGCCATCACGGTTGATGAGACCAGCGTTGCTCAGTTGGTCGCTCAACTGCTTGAGTCGATCGATGGCAGCAGAGGCATCGGGGCCGAGGAGCTCGTCGACTTGGCTGCGGTCGAGTTCTCGGAGTCGCTCTGGACTCGCAGCCTGTTTCAATGCCCCTTCGAGCTCGTCGAGATGACCCAGTGTCTGCATCACATCTTCAAGATCACCTAGTTCGATCGGCACTTCGCCGTGGAACCCGTAGCCAGGGGTCTCAAGGGAGCCAGATGAGGCCAACGCGTTGCCAAGCCGTGACATGGCGTCCCCGAGTTCTGGAGACTCGGCCAGCGCTGACATCAGGTCCATCAACTCATTGCGTGCCGCCTCGTCCATCGAGCTAAGAAGCGACTGCATGAGTTTGGCCGACTGGGCAATCCGGGCCATAAAGCTCTCAAAATCCTCATCGTCGCCGGCAACGCCTGGGTAACGTTCCTTGAACGCGTCGAAGTCGTCCTCGACATCGTCGCCCGCGTTGAAGCGCTCGATAAGTGCGGCCAGATCGTTCATCATTTGGGCGGTGGCTTTGGGGTCGGCTGAGGCAAGGGAATTGCGCAGCTGGTTGATCTGATCTCTCAACATTGATGACCGGAGCGAAGCCAGTAGGTCGTCAAAGCGCTCCTTGGCATTCGTATCGAGGAACTCATAGGTCCCAAGCTCGCGAATTTTCTCGCCGAGTCCGGCCGGCAAAGCATCAAGCTCCATGTTGGCGAGGAGGTGATCCTCGTCGCCGGTCGACTCGTACGCGTTGGAACGCGTTTGACGCTCGCGGTCAACGATAGCCTCTAGCGCCTCGTTGAGCTGGGCAACGAGTCCGTTGGGATCGTAGTGAGACAGGAGTTCGTCACGGCGCCGTCGCAGTCGTTCAAGTAGCTCCGCGAGCCCGGGTGTGTCGCCAAAGCCGCGTGAGAGCAGTTCGCGTAGTGCCTCACTGACGTTGCCATGATAGGACAACGAATCGGTCATGGCGTCGAGAATGGCCGCCGACTCGTCCCCTTCTTCGAGCGAAGGGTCGTAATCGAGGTAACGAAATCGTCTAGCCACGACCCGGTCCAAAGGTGACACGATTCGCAATGGTGTGGCGTGAGAGGCGTCGAGTTGCAACAAGGCCCTCGAGCGCTAGGTCGACGAAGCAGGCAAGCTCATCCTGTTTGAATCGCGTCCCGATAAAAGCTGCGAGTTCGGGATAGCTTGTCAGCAGCGACTGATAGGCGGAATCTGGCTCATCAGCGTTTATCTCGAGTGGTGACTGGCTGATCTCGGCGATGGTGGCCGTCGCGTCTTGGTTGCCGTAGATGTGGGTAAACACCGATGCAATGGCCTGACGTCCCAGCGCGGAGGCGACTTTGAAGCTCTCACGGGGATCCAACGACTCAACCTCGATCTTCCCCACGAAGGCAGGCAGCGCCGCCTCGATATCGGTCACGCGCACGACCGCCTTGGGCTCATCATTGCGGACTGATCGAACGAGCGCTGCTGCCGCGACGGCCTCGAGGGCCGCAATCGAGGCCCGCACTGACACGCCAGAGTGTTGTGAGATGCTGGTGTTGCTCCGGGCCTGCTGTGCCATGGTGGCGATGATCTGGGGAATTGGGTCAGGAATGGTGATGTCAAGACCGCCAAGCTGTGCTTCAACCATCATGATGTCGATCTCGTCTTCGATCGTCGTGGGGTAGTGGGTTGTAATTTGGGTGCCAAAACGATCCTTGAGCGGTGTGATCAGGCGACCTCGGCTGGTGTAGTCCTCGGGGTTTGCCGAAGCGAGGAAGAAAATGTCAAGCGGCAGGGCGATCTTGTAGCCGCGGATTTGGATATCACGTTCCTCGAGTGCGTTGAGCAGACCAACCTGGATGCGTTCTGGAAGGTCAGGGAGTTCGTTGATGGCGAAGATCCCACGATTGGTTCGTGGTACGAGACCGAAGTGAATGGTGTCGGCGTCCGCGAGATAGCGGCCTTCGGCTACCTTGATGGGGTCGACTTCACCGATGAGGTCGGCGATGGTCGTATCAGGGGTAGCGAGCTTCTCGCTGAAACGAGCGTCGCGTGACAACCAAGCCACTCGGGTCTTGGGTCCATCGTGGTCGAGGAGTTCGATGGTGCTCGGTAAAATCGGCCGCAATGGGTCCTCGTTGAGGGGTGACCCTTCAACGACCGGGATCCATTCATCGAGCAGATGGCTGATCGACCTGATCATCCGCGTCTTGCCCTGCCCGCGCTCGCCGAGGAAGATGATGTCGTGTCCGATGACGAGTGCTCGCTCAAGATCGGGGAGCACGGTGTCGTCGTATCCGATCATTCCATCGATGATCGGAGTGTTCGACCGCAGCCGGGCATAGACGTTGGCGCGGATCTCCTCTCGAATTGTTCGGGGTTGATAGCCAGAATCGAGCAGGTCACCGAGGTTTGTGGGAAAGTCCATGAGTAAAATGCTAGGGGTAATTCGGGAGAAATTTCATGAAGCACCCAAATTCATGCAAAACTGTATGGTGTGAACATCCACTACCACAGTTATGACGCAGTCATCGTAGGCGCTGGCGGCGCTGGCCTTCGGGCCGCCCTTGAGACCGCCGGCAAGGTGCGCACCGCGGTGATCACCAAGCTCTATCCCACCCGCTCGCATACGGGTGCAGCACAGGGGGGCATGTGCGCTGCTCTCTCGAACGTCGAAGAGGACTATTGGGAGTGGCACGCCTTTGACACCGTCAAGGGCTCTGACTACCTGGGCGACCAGGATGCCATCGACATCATGTGCAAAGAAGCCATCGACGCCGTGATCGATCTGGAGCACTTTGGACTTCCGTTTTCACGGACCCCTGAAGGCAAGATTGACCAGCGGCGCTTTGGCGGACACACGCGTAATCACGGAGAAGCGCCAGTACGCCGTGCCTGTTACGCGGCTGACCGGACGGGCCACATGATCTTACAGACGCTCTACCAGCAGTGTGTCGCTGCCGATGTGAACTTCTTCAACGAGTTCCAGGTGTTCGACGTGCTCTTCGATGGTGAAGGGGCGAATCGGCGTGCCGCCGGGGTGGTCGCCTATGAGTTGGCCACTGGAGACCTGCATGTCTTTACCTCTAAGGGGGTCTTGTTTGCTACCGGTGGCTACGGGAGGATCTTCCAGATCACATCCAACGCCCATACGCTGACCGGTGATGGGCCTGGCGTGCTATTCCATCGAGGCATTCCACTCGAGGACATGGAGTTCTACCAGTTCCATCCGACTGGCATCTACGGGATCGGTATCCTCCTGACCGAAGGTGCTCGCGGTGAGGGAGGAATCCTGCGCAACGGACTTGGTGAACGCTTCATGGAGCGCGTGGCACCCACCGTGAAGGATCTTGCCCCTCGTGACATGGTGGCGCGGGCGATCCATGCTGAGATCAAGGAGGGCCGCGGTGCTGGCCCAGACAAGGACTATGTGTACCTCGACCTAACGCATCTCCCACCCGAGCAGATCGACGCTAAGCTGCCCGATATCAGCGGCTTCGTGCGGACCTATCTCGGCCTTGAGCCAAAGACAGACCCAATCCCGATTCAGCCGACTGCCCACTACGCGATGGGTGGTATCCCGACGAACGTCCATGGTGAGGTCGTGATCGATGCGAACAACACCGTGCTCCCTGGATTGTATGCCGCAGGGGAGTGTGCCTGTGTCTCTGTGCACGGGGCAAATCGGTTGGGAACGAACTCTCTGCTCGACATCAACGTATTTGGGCGACGAGGCGGGCGCGCGATGGTCGAGTATGTGCAGGGAGTCGATCATCCCGACCTTCCCCGATCGGTCGTTGACCCGACACGAGAGCGCATCGACGCCATGATGAACTCGACCGGTAGCGAGAAGGTTGGCGCCATCCGGAGCGAGCTCCAGGTCGCGATGATGCGTGATGCGTCCGTGGTGCGTACCGGTGAGTCGCTGCAAGAGGCGCTCAGGGTGATTCATGAATTGAGGGAGCGGTACCAGAAGGTCACCATCGACGACAAGGGTTCGGTCTTTAATTACGACTTGACCGAGGCGTTGGAGCTAGGGAGCCTTTTGGACATCGCTGAGGTCCTTGTCCTCGGAGCTGATGCCCGACAAGAGAGTCGGGGTGCTCACTGGCGTGATGATTTCCCGACGCGAGATGATGCTAACTGGATGAAACACACCCTTGCCTATCGGGACGAGTCAGGGGCTATTACCCTTGACTACAAGCCTGTCGTGCAGGGTCGTTACGAGCCGATGGAGAGAAAGTACTAAATGACTGCAACCGTCCAACAAGCTGAACCGGCCGCCCTTATCAAAGAGGTCGATGTCCATCTCGCCATCAAGCGCTTTAACCCCGAGGTTGACCTCCGGCCACACTGGCGTGAGTACGACCTTAAGCTTAAATCGTCCGATACCGTCTTAAACGCACTCATTGCTGTGAAGGGCACACTTGACGGAACTCTGAGCTTTCGGCGGAGCTGTGCGCATGGAGTCTGCGGATCCGATGCAATGATGATCAACGGTGAGAATCGTCTTGGCTGTGTCAACCTGATCTCCTCGATCGGGACTGACCTGGTGATTGAGCCTGTGCGTGGGCTGCCGGTAATTAAAGATCTGGTCGTGGATATGGAGCCCTTCTTTGCTCAATATCGAAGCGTTCTGCCGTATCTGATCGCCAGTGACGATCCGGGTTACAAGGAGCGTTACCAATCGCCGGAGGATCGTGCGCGCTTTGATGATACGACCAAGTGCATTCTCTGTGGTGCTTGCTCCACTTCGTGCCCTGTCTACTGGGCCAATGGTTCCTACATTGGCCCAGCGGCCATCGTCAATGCGCACCGATTTATCTTTGACTCTCGTGACGAGGCTAGGAACGAGCGTCTTGACATCTTGAATCAGAAGAGTGGCGTGTGGCGGTGCCGGACCTCGTTCAACTGCACCGAAGCCTGCCCACGTGGCATCAAAGTCACCGAAGCCATCGAAGAGGTGAAGAGGGCCATTCTCTATGATCGGTCCTAGCACCGAGGCTGTTGTGTCGAACGAAGCGACCAATCTGGCTGACCATGTCGTGATACTGGGGCTTCGCGCCCCAGACGGTTCGCTGCTGCGAGCGCTTGGCGTGCGCCAAGACTGCGTGGTCGATGAATTCAGCGAAGCGGATCTTGCAAAGGTAGATCGCGATAGGCTGGTGGAGATCGCGGTTATTGGAGACCGTTCGCTTAGTGTTGGTGCGTTGTTGTCCCAGGGAGGGGTTCGCATTTTGCGTGGTGCGCCACTGTTGCGCGAGCACGCCAGGCTCTTGCGCCAGGCTGCAGCGGCTGCGCCAGACTGATCACAGGGGGTACACGATGTTGGGTAGCCGAAGGGATATGCGTCAGCCCATCCAACCTGGGTGGTATCCAGACGGCGACGAGCGACTTCGATACTTCGACGGTGCAACCTGGACAGATTTGTTACGTCAACGGCCAAGTTTTACCCACTTCGTTGGAGAGCTGCCACCCACGGAGGTGTCCTTTCGTCGCCCAGCACCGAGAAGTCGACGCCTGGTGCGCCTTGTGAGCATCATCGTCGTTGCACTACTGTTGGGTGGTGTCATCGCACAACTCATCATCCTAAGCGTTGTCGGTAATGCGAGCCCAAAGATTCGGAGCCTCGCTAGCTATCGTCAAGCCGCAACGAGTGTGTGCTCGAGTGTTTTTGACGGGGTCAGTGTCGGAGAGCTTGAGAAGGATGCCCCGAGTCTCCTTGGCACAAAACTCGATCAAAGCGCATCAGCCTTTGGCGTCTTGGCGGGGCGTGCCCCGAAGATAGCTCAGGCCAAGACGATTGCTGCGCGATGGTCAGATCTCGCCATTGTTTGGGGACGCCAGGCGCGGCACAGTGGTGCCTCGGGCACATCGACGGTGGCGGCGATGCACTCGGTTGATGCTGCGGTGACCCAGGCAGGGATACCGGATTGTGCGGTTTTTGCCTCGTCGAGGAAGTGAGCTGTGCTATCGTAGACTCATCCGAGTCTCTAAGGGGGGATCGTGATCGAGCACTGCATCGACGATAACTTGTTAGTCCACTACCGTCGCCTTCTTGATGCTGAAGACTTAGCCTTTAGTGAGATGGAGCACGACTTCGAGGAGGGCAATCGAAGCGACTTCGAGCGTGATAAATCGGCTTGGCTTCAGGCCCTCGAAGATCGTCTTAGTTATCTCGATCGTTGCGGGTTCGTCCGCCAGGATGCCTCGAGTTTCTCCTCCTGATCATTCTGCGTCAGGGTCGTAACGTTTGTTTGACTAAGCGTTGGTTAGTTGTTCGTACGTCCGGGCATCGTGAGCCGTCTCCTGCTCGCACTGTGACAGGCCTGGCTCGACAGACTTGGCTCGACAGACTTGGCTCAACAGACTTGGCTCAACAGGGGTTGTTGAGGATCCTTTTAAGAGACTCCGGCTCGCTCTGACTGGGAAGGTGAGCTGACTGGGAAGGTGAGCTGATCGGGACATGTTGAGTCAGCTGAGCAGCTGGGACCATCGTTGTGCTACGTTATTGTTGGTGACATTGGGCGCCGGAGGGTAGTTGGGCGCCGACAAGCACCCCCGTCAATGGCGTTTGAGCTGCCTGGTTAGCAGATGCGGGCAATCTGCGATAAGATTCGCGTCGTGGAGAGACCCTATCGAGTCGTAGTAGCGAAGCCAGGCCTTGATGGTCATGACCGTGGCGCAAAGGTCGTTGCCCGAGCCCTCAGGGATGCGGGTTTTGAAGTGATTTATACCGGTTTGCACCAGACGGTTGACCAGATTGTCGAGACGGTTGTGCAGGAGGATGCTGATGCAATCGGTGTCTCGCTTTTGTCGGGTGCCCACCTCACGCTCGTCCCCAAGCTGATTGCAGGCCTCGAGGAGCGTGGTCGTACGGAGACCCTTCTGGTGGTCGGGGGGATCATCCCAGATGGTGATATTCCGATACTCAAGGAGATGGGTGTCGCCCAAGTCTTCACGCCAGGCTCGTCGTTGACGGCTATCTGCGATTGGCTAGAGGCGACGCTTGACGCTCGAGAGCGTGCCAGCTAAGGTGTAGCGTCAACGCGGCTGACTAGCGGTTGTTGATGCCTAGAGCTGAGTTGGCCGCAGTTGATCGTGTGGTTACGTGGCGAAACCCGATTGGGGTGTTGGATCATCGACGATGGACAGCGAGATGGAAACGAAAGGCAACCAGCTGATGGAAGAGAGAGGCGTGATCTAGTGGATCTATTCGAATATCAAGGCAAGGATTTTTTTGCGCGTTATGGGGTGCCGACATCGACTGGTGTCTTGGTGCGAGATCCGGATGCTGCGGCTGAGGCCGCTGGTTCAGTTGGATTCCCCGCGGTCATCAAGGCCCAAGTGCAAGTTGGCGGGCGCGGCAAGGCCGGTGGAGTCAAGCTGGTGCGTGACGCGGATGAGGCTCGAGAGGTTGCGCGAGCAATTTTGGGCATGGACATCAAGGGTCACATCGTCCATAAGGTGTGGGTTGAACATGCCTCCGATATCGCAAAAGAGTATTACGTAAGCTTCACCCTCGATCGAGGAGTCAAGCAGTATCTGTGCCTGCTTTCCTCGGAGGGTGGTGTCGAGATCGAAGAAGTGGCAAAGACCAACCCAGGTGCCATTGCTCGAGTTCACATCGATCCGCTCGAGGGCTTTACCGAGGACCAGGCCGCTCGCATTGTGAGTGAAGCCAGCATTGATGAGGCTTCACGGGCCGGAGTCACGCGGGTACTGTTGCAGCTCTACCAGGCTTTTGTCGAGGGTGATGCAGATCTGGTAGAGGTAAATCCGCTGATCATCAAGACGGATGGCAACGTGCATGCTCTGGATGCAAAGGTTACCCTTGATGATAGCGCGAGCTATCGTCATCCTGAGTGGGAGTCTTATCGTCAGGATATGGAACTCGATGGCCGTGAAGCGCTTGCCCGTTCCAAAGGCCTCAACTACATCGGCCTCGACGGCACCGTGGGCATCATCGCCAACGGCGCTGGTCTTGCGATGGCAACACTTGACGTCGTGAGCCAGGCAGGTGGTCGAGCGGCAAACTTCCTCGACCTTGGTGGTGGCGCCGGCGCGGATGCGATGGCGAATGCGCTTGAGGTGATCAACACCGACGAAAAGGTAGAGGCAGTGTTCGTGAATATTTTCGGTGGGATCACTCGTTGTGACGAGGTGGCCAAGGGTATTCAAGAGGCGCTCGGTCGTGTCGAGATCAGCTTTCCGATGGTGATCAGGCTGGACGGGACGAACGCAAAGGAGGGCCACGCGATCCTTGAGGGCTTGCTTTCCGACAAGATTCGCGTCGAGAAGACGATGGTGGGCGCGGCTAAGGCCGCGGTAGAGCTTGCAAAGAAGGGCGAACGATGAGTATCTTTGTCGATGAGAATACCAAGGTGATCGTGCAGGGTTTGACTGGCAATCAAGGGCGCTTCCACGGACTGCGAAACCGTGACTACGGAACCAAAATTGTCGCCGGCGTGACGCCTGGCAAGGCAGGGACCGATGTTGATGGCATTCCGATCTATGACTCGGTGAAAGATGCTGCAGCCGCAACTGGCGCGACCGCCAGCTTCATTGTCGTGCCTCCTCGTTTCGCCGCCGATGCTATCATTGAGGCGGCCGCGGCCGGCCTGGCCTTCGTGGTGTGCATCACGGAGTTCATTCCTGCCAAGGATGAGGCGATGGTCGCGAGCGTGATGCGACGCAACTATCCCGGCACTCGGTTGTTAGGCCCAAACTGCCCGGGCATTATCTCGCCAGGACGGTGCAATATCGGTATTACCTCTGGTGATATCGCCCTGCCGGGTGGGCCGGTAGGAATCGTCTCACGCTCGGGAACCCTGACCTATCAGGCGCTCTATGAGTTGAGTCAAAAAGGTGTCGGACAGACCACCTGTGTTGGCATCGGAGGCGATCCGGTACCGGGTACCAATTTTATCGATTGTCTCGCAGCGTTCGAAGCTGACCCCGAAACCAAGGCCGTGTTGATGATCGGTGAGATCGGTGGAGAGGAGGAGGAAAAGGCTGCCGAGTTCATCAAAGAACATGTGACAAAGCCCGTCGTCGCCTATGTTGCGGGCGTCACCGCCCCTCCAGGTCGCAAAATGGGCCATGCCGGCGCCATCGTCTCCGGGGGCCATGGTACTGCCCAGGGGAAGATGGATGTCCTGCGAGAAGCAGGTGTGATTGTTGCGGTGAACCCGACGGAGGCTGGTGACCGGATGGTTGAGATTGTCGAAAGGCTCTGAGCCTCGTGTCGGGTAGCCTGTCGGCGTGCGTATAGCGGTTCTCGTCTCCGGAGTTGGTTCGATCATGGAGGCGATCCTCGATCGGGGGATCGCCCCAGCGTTGGTCATGGCTGACCGCGATTGTCGGGGGCTTGAGGTCGCGGGTGCTCGCGGTGTTGAGCGGGTCTTACTCGATCGTCAGGCATTCCTTGACGATCGGCGCAAATTGCGTCGGCAAGACTACAGTGACGCCGTGCTTGAGAAGCTGCATCGCTCCAAGGTCGATTTTGTCGCCTTGGCGGGCTTCGGTACCATCCTGGAGGGATTGGTGCTCGAGGAGTTTCATGGCCTGATGGTGAACACTCACCCATCGTTGCTGCCAAGCTTCCCGGGCTGGCACTCGGTCGAGCAGGCGATCGCAAGCGGGGTCAAGGTTACCGGGACAACCGTGCATCTCGTGGTGCCAGCAGTCGATGCTGGCCCGATCATCGCCCAAGAGCCGGTGTGGGTACGATCCGGCGATGACGTCGACTCCCTGCACGATCGGATCAAGGCTGTGGAGCGGTGGCTATACCCATCGGTGATTGCAACGGCCGAGCGTCACGCATTGGAGCATGCAAACTGGTGGTTGACGGATGACTTCCAACAAGAACTCGAACAGGAGGTGCAGCGATGCAGGCCCTAATTTCACTCTATGACAAGACCGGACTGGACATTCTTGCTCCGGCGCTGATCGAGGCTGGCTACTCGATCATCGCAAGTGGCGGCACCGCAGATGCTCTGGACAAGCTTGGCATTGCTCATACCAAGGTAGAGGACATCACTGGCTTCGGGTCGCTGTTTGGGGGTAGGGTCAAGACGTTGCATCCGGCCATCCACGGCCCGATTCTCGCAGACCGAAGTAAGCCTGAACATGTCGCCCAGCTTGCATCGCAGGGGTGGTCTCCCATCGACCTTGTCATCGTCAATCTTTATCCTTTTGATCGCGATCCGAGCATCGAGCTTATCGATATCGGGGGCCCGGCACTCGTTCGCGCCGCCGCCAAAAACTACGCCTCAGTCGGTGTGGTGGTCGATCCAGACGATTACGAACGAGTCCGTGAAAACCTCGCCACCGGTCTGGGCCTCGAAGAGCGCCGGAGTCTCGCGTCAAAGGCTTTTGCCTACGTGTCAGCCTACGACGCTCGGGTTGCGACCTGGCTTGGTCAGGACTCATCGCCATTGCCTGCTCATAAGGTGTTACAGTTGACGCGGGTGCAAGAGCTTCGCTACGGCGAGAACCCCCATCAACCTGGCGGACTCTACGTCGATGACGAGGATGAGAAGGCGGGTTGGGCTAACACAGTGTGGTTGGGCTCACAGGAGCCGTCGTATCTCAACATTTTCGATGCCGATGGAGCGCAGCGGCTGCTAGACAGACTCGGCGTTGACCCGGCCTGTGTCGTCGTCAAGCACGGTGCGCCCTGTGGGGTCGCGCGCCGTGACAGCATCGTCGACGCCTACGTGCAGGCGTTTGAGGGTGATCCTCTGTCGGCCTTTGGTGGCGTAGTGGCAATCAACCGTCCATTGACTCCAGCGTTGGCCGAAGTCATGCTTGCCCGACCGAAGTTCGATGTCCTGGTAGCACCAGGGGTGGTTGATTGTGCCGAAGAGATGATCTTCGCAAAGCGCAAAAGGAGTCGGATCGCTCTGTTCCCGGGGGCTCCAGAGACACTGCAACTGCGGTCCGTCGCTGGCGGCTACCTCGTGCAACCTGCCGATGCGCTCGAGGGGATCGAGGAGTTTCGACAGGTGACGAGTCGTCATGCGACCGAAGATGAGCTTTTAGACGCTTGGTTGGCGGTAGCCGTAGCCCAGGCAGCGGCATCGAACGCAGTGGTCGTCGTGAAGGATCAGGCGGCAGTCGGCGTCGGCCAAGGTCAACCATCGCGAGTCGATGCCAGCCGGATTGCCGTGACGAAGGCAGGTGTCAAGGCTGTTGGTGGTGCAGCTGCCTCCGACGCATTTTTCCCGTTCCCTGACGGGTTGGAGACGCTGATCGAGGCCGGCGTTACGACGGTAGTTGCCCCCTCTGGCTCTGTCAAGGACGATGCGATCGCTCAGGTGGCTGAGCAGGCTCAGATCACGTTACTTTTCGCCCCGCGGCGTCATTTCCGCCATTGAGCGCCATCGGATACGATTCGGAGCTGGTTTGCCTGCGGGGTGGAGTGTGGCATTTGCGGCATGCCAAGGTGTCGACCACAACTCCTTGACACAGATGGGACGGCTTACGTGATGGGAAGCTTAGGTCCGTTGGTGGCGACTGGTCGATGTTCAGAGGTCGTTTGGCCCTCAATTTACGTAAGTCTAAGTAGGTAAGGAGTGCACGTGGCTGCGACCATTTTAGATGGCAATTGGGCTGCATCGAAGGTCAAAGAGGGTTTGCAAGAACGCATTATAGCCTTAGGCCATCGAGGGGTTGAGGTCGGACTCGCGACGGTCTTGGTTGGGGATGACGCACCGAGTGCTCGCTATGTTGCCATGAAACATGCTGATTGTGCTGAACTTGGGATCGCCTCCTTCGATCATCGCTTGGGTGCCGATGTGACGATGGACGAGCTCCTTGAGGTCCTTGACACTCTCAACCACGACCAGCGGGTCCACTCCTACCTCGTGCAGTTGCCGCTGCCCGCGCACCTTGACCAGGATCGTGTGTTGGCGGCGGTGAGGCCTGCAAAGGACGTCGACGGCCTTCACCCTGTCAATCTTGGTCTACTAGCTCTTGGTGAGCCTCAAGTCCTCGCCTGTACGCCAGCCGGCATTGTCGAGCTTCTTGGCCTCTATGGTTTGGATCTCACCGGCAAACACGTGGTGATCGTCGGTCGTGGGGTGACGATTGGGCGCCCGCTGGCTTTGTTGCTCACACTCAATCGACCAGGTCTCAACGCTGCCGTTACCGTCGTACATTCAAAGGTCCAAGCGCTTGGGGACTATACCCGCACCGCAGATGTCATCGTCGCGGCAGCTGGATCGCCTGGCATCATCACTGCGGATATGGTGCGACCTGGGGCCATCGTTGTGGGCGCTGGCACGACGTTTGAGGGACGCAAACTCCTCTCCGATGTCGACGATGCCGTAGGCGAGGTTGCGGGATATATCACCCCTCGAATTGGTGGCGTTGGGCCAATGACGCGTGCGATGCTCTTGTCAAATGCAGTGCGTGCGGCTGAGGTGACGGTTGTTTAAGCCTGATGTTGTAACTGGACACGCTGGCCCGATTCGCTCGGTTGAGGTCTGGCCCGCACGAAGCGAGGCTCAGGTGACCAAACTTGACGAGCTCTTGGGTGCCCTGCGAGAGATTCGCCCGGACTTTGTGACGGTCACCTACGGTGCGATGGGTTCGTCTCGCCCGAAGACGATTGCCCTGATTGAGGAGCTCGTTGGCATGGGCTTTCATGTGGTTGCTCATCTGGCCTGTCTTGGCAATACCCGGGATGAACTAGTTGACCTGATTCATCGCTATGAGGCGATTGGTGCCTGTGGTATCCTCGCCTTACGGGGTGACCCGCCGCTCGAGGGAGGAGTCCAACTCGGTCCAGGTGATCTGCGTTATGCAGGCGAGCTGGTCGATCTCGTACGCCAGGAGAGTGATTTGCCGGTGATGGTGGCCTTGCACCCGAACGGACATCCAGAATCAGTGGATCTGGCTCAGGATCGCGCGTACGCGGCTGCCAAGCTCGCACGTGCTGACCTTGGCTTGACACAGTTCTTCTTCGATTACCCATCCTTCGCGGGGCTACGCGCCGCCATGGAGGCGCATAACGTGGCCACACCGGTGGTGCCTGGGTTGATGGTGCCAGCGTCACCCAAGCAACTCCAGCGTATGGCACAGATCGCCGGCATCAAGCTATCGGTCGGAGTTCCGCCTTTAGAGCTGAGGGATGCTGGTGGACTTGACGAGTTTCGTGCGCGCTGGCTCGATGCGGCGCTGGCGCTGGCCAAGCGGGCGCTCCAAGATGGTGCAAAGGGTGTGCATCTGTTCTCGATGAACAATGCCGCGGTCACCACCGAGTTCTTCGAGCGGTTGTCGGCCACCGTCGTTGATTAGCCTCAACTCCTCAAGGTAACTTCTCGCCACAGCTCAGTGCGCCATGGGTGGACGCGAGGCCACCTCGTTATTGTTCATGTGATGTTTACCGCGAGGTTACCTTTGCGTCGGTCTATGGCAACTATCGCCGTACACACTGGCTATGTCGGCGACGATTCGGTCGCAGATAGACGTCACACAGAAAGGCATGCGATGAGCGATAGCAATCAATCCATCTCTGATGCATTGAACAATGCGCCTCTATCACGGTTTCATACACGATCCATCTTCGTCGCAGGCATGGGATTCTTTACCGATGCCTACGATCTGTTCATTATCGGTACCGCGACCACCCTCATTGCAAAGCAGTGGGGTCTCAGTGCCTCCGAGACCGGCCTCATCAACTCGATCACGCTGTTGTCGGCCTTCTTTGGGGCTATCATATTTGGACGTATCTCGGACAGGCTTGGCCGTAAGAAGGTCTATGGCATGGAGGCCGCACTGATGGTAGTCGGTGCCGTCCTCTCTGCATTCTCTCCCGGCTTCATCTGGCTCCTGATCTTCCGTTTCATTCTTGGGATCGGCGTAGGCGGTGATTATCCGATGTCGGCTGTGCTCATGAGCGAGTACTCGAACACCAAATCCCGTGGCAAGCTCGTCGGCTTGGTGTTTGCCATGCAGGCGCTCGGTACGGTGGCTGGTTATGTTGTGGCGCTGGCGCTGCTTTCGGCGAATGTCAATGCCGATATCGCCTGGAGGTTGATGCTCGGCCTTGGAGCGGTTCCTGCGCTTGCCGTCGTCTATCTGCGGCGCAAGATGCCAGAGTCACCACGATACAGTGCCCGGGTTAGAGGAGACAACGCGGGTGCCGCCAAGGATCTTGCCTCCTTCTCCGATGGTGGACTTTTGGTGGCTCATTCCAACGACAAGCCGGCGCGCCTCAGCCTTGGGGCGTTTCTCTCGAATCGCCGCTATCTCTTGTACCTCTTGGGCACCGCTGGATCCTGGTTCGTCTTTGACTACGCGTACTACGGCAACTCGGTTTCAGCACCCCTCATCGTCAAAAGCGTTCTCGGTGGGACCGGCGCTCACGTGCTGACTGAGGCCATCGCGCTCCAGCTCATCGTCTTCTCAGTGGCGGCGGTACCTGGCTATTACCTCGCAGCGATGTTCATGGATCGAATCGGTCACAAGCGACTCCAGCTCATCGGATTCTTGTTCATGGGCCTCGCCTTTCTGGCGATCGGAGTAATCCCGAACATCACGACCTTGGTCCTGCCGTTCTTGCTGCTCTTCGGTGTGAGTTACTTCTTCGCTGAGTTCGGCCCCAACGAGACCACGTTCGTGCTTGCAGGGGAGGTCTATCCCACCAGCATGCGATCCACGGGTCATGGCCTTTCGGCGGGCATCGCCAAGTTTGGTGCCTTTCTTGGGGTCTACCTCTTCCCGATCATCAAGAGCCATCTTGGTGTCGCCGGAGCGCTCGACTTCTCCTTCGGCATGGCGGTTCTTGGTTTCCTCGTGACCTTGGTCCTGCCGGAGCCAGCGAATCGGTCGATGGAGGATGTCTCGGGTGAGGATGACATCGCTGCACATGCTGAGAAGATCGTGCGTGCGGCGGCCGATCGGCTAGCGCCCCAGCAAGACTGATTGAATCGACAGAGGAGTTGGCGTCATGCTGTCAGTCGCCTAGGTGGCTGACAGCATGACGTTTTCTGGGCGTTTGGAAAGCAAAATCGGATGGTGATGCCCAGGCCAAAGGTCGACAGTAAGTGGTGGGTTTGTGCCGACACGTTGGCTACGGGTTGGTCTTTGCCGCTCTTCGGTCGACAAGGTGTTCGGTCGACGAGCGAATCTCGTCGATGGCGTCGACGGTTCGGGTGATCATCGAGGCGAATTGGGCAAGCTCGCTGGTGTCCCATTCTTGGTAGACCGAGTGCATGAAATTGGTCGACTCTCGGCGCGCCTGCTCCAAGACTTCTTTACCCTTTGGGCTGACGGAAAGCAGGGTTGATCTCCGATCGTTTGGGTCGCTGGTTTTTTCGATCAGCTCGGCAGCTTCAAGCAGCGATGTTTGGCGACTGGCATTGGAGAGATCCAATTTGAGCCATTCAGCAAGGTGGGTCAACCGTGACTGAGGATGGTCATCGAGAGCCGAAAGAATAGTGAGCGCGGTGAGATCGAGACCCTGGTAGAGGTCGTGGGCGAGCTGTGACGAGTGGCGACGGCTCCACCGGATCATCGATCGGAGGCCGTCCTCAATCTCCTCAAGATAGGCATCTCGATTTGGGGTGTTTGCGTGATTCATCCACTGGCTCCTATCCTTGCTGTCCCGTCGATTATGTTACCTGGTTCGTAGATATCGAGTAAAGTTACCGCTGGGGGTTATGTTTCCGGGGGAGGTGACGATAGATTCATTATGTATCCCAAGCAGGAACAGAGTAACTCAACGGACCAGCGCGCTTCATTTTGGTCAGTGTTGCAACGGACAGCCGCGTTAGCGGATCCCGAGCATCCGGTGAGACTACCCGAGTTGGTGGAGACAACTGCCGAGAGTCCGACAACGGTCCCTGGTGACCAGCGTATGGTTGCGAGCGATTTCCAACGCCCTGGGGAAGTTTATGCACACATTCGTGGTCTGCTTGCTGACGTTGAGGGATCCCCGTCAAGACCTGGGCGCGAGGATGATCCTCGAGATGTTGCACGAGGGTGGTTGATGGGTCAACCCATTGCCGATACGATGGCGACCCCAACAGTCCCCGCCCAAACTCCTTCGTCTGATGCGTTGATTGAACCTGGCTCCGTGGTGCCCGGCGGCATGGCTGTCGCTCCAGCGGATTCGATCTTACCACAAGACGCTGATGTTCCACCTGATATAGCCGTCCCGCATCAGGCCACTGAATCGAGCGCGACAGTGGCATCGGATGAGACTACGGCCCCAGACAAGGTGGTGGCATCCGACGAGGCTGGGACTCAGCCATTGATTGAGACCCGATCAACAGAGGTTTGGCCACTGGGAATGGAGGCAATGGGGGTAGCCTGGGTATCGGGGGTTGGCGTCACGCCAGACGATGAAGCTCGAACTAGTTCTGCCCAACCCGTTGAGCGGACGGAAGCGTCGACAACAGCCGAAGCAGGAGCCCCTCTGGCGACTGGCGCCTACGATCCCAACGGCGAGGCTCGTGCTGACGTCGCTCAGGCCCAAGGGCATCTTGACCCAATGCCACCGCGGTTTGAGTTTGGCTCCCACGCGGCGATCATCCCGGGGACGGAGGAGTTCATGAACTCGCTTGCCCGTAAGAATCGTGCGTTTGAGCACACCGGAGAGATCGACACGGATCTTGATCGTGCCGCTGACAAGCTGGGATGGGATCGTTCGGATGACGACTTGGTCGTGAAGCGAAAGATCTTCAAGAAAAAAAAGTAATAGAGTCCCTACTGGACTCGGTTGTACACTCCGTTTCTAAGGTGTTGGCTCCTGGGGTGTTGTTAGTATGCAATCTGCTTGCGACGTGACCACGCAATCTGGGACGAAGTCCCTGGGATGACTGGTCGCGACCAGTGCGGGCATTGCTCTGGGATCATGATCGCACGAACACTTGACGTAATCGATGGCCTACGAATCGTCTTCATCGATGTCCCATGCGACATAGATGCCTTCGCGTTCGGCGTCGCGCATGACACGTTCGCGGTTGCGTCGGAACTGTGGATCGTGCGGTGGCAGCATCATGAGCCGAGCGTTTACCCGTTGGGTGAACTCATCGACAACTTGGCGATCTCCTGAGCTCCAGCGAACCTCCCAATGCGGGGCGACAGGCCCAAGGTACAAGATCTTGACCCGTGCGCGGATTTCAACTGGTTGCTCCGTCTCGTTCATCTCTAGCATCCTACTGGGTTGTGACATCCGAGGAAGTACCTGTGCGTCAAGCCAAGTGCTGTTGGCATTTGGTTGCTGAGTTTGTCATCCGAATGGATGACATCTTTCGATCGAGTCTTGCAAATGTTACTATACGGTAATATCCTAGGAGTCAAGGGATGACTTGAAGGGGGAGGGAACCTTGGCAACTGACGATGTCGATGAAATCGTTTGGGTTAGTGAACCATGGATGGCAGCTGGGGCTTGTCGGGGGCTAGACCCGGCGATATTTTTCCCGTCTGACGGCGCTGGAGTGGTTTGCGCTCGCAAAATCTGTGTTACCTGTAGCGTGATCGATGACTGTCTCGCCTATGCGTTGAAGAACCGGATCGAACATGGCGTCTGGGGCGGCTCCTCCGAGCGAGAGCGCAAGCGACTACACCGTGCGCAGTTGATCCGCCGCTAAGCTGAACTCACCCCCACCATCCCAACTCACCCCTACCGCTAGCTGGGGTTTTGGTCTATCCTGGGGTCAGTTTTACTGTCACACGCTCAACTTGGCCCCAATCAGGTCAAAGGCTCGTCGCTGCAAGG
>JALCZJ010000027.1 GCA_022690815.1 Ferrimicrobium sp. | reverse complement strand
CAACGCAAGTTGGACCTAGGAGGTGGTCAAGCATCGACTTGGGCTCGTTCTGTCCCTGTGGAGAGGGCAGAACACTCACAGGCGGCTGGAGAGCGACAACACAAGAGGTGCAGGTAAATGTAGATGTCTTTTGGAGCGGCCAAGACATACCGTTGTTCGCAACGAGCCGGTGATGGCCGCTGTGCCGTCGGGCCCGTCGCGTCGGTCTTGCTCCACTTGGTACGGCGTTATCCGCGTGCGCAGTGGGTATGCGGTCTAGAGGCGTACTGGTGCGGGCGGGGAGACTCGAACTCCCACGTCTCTCGACACGAGGACCTAAACCTCGCGCGTCTGCCAATTTCGCCACGCCCGCTTTGGAGGCAAATCCTAGCGGACCCAGATCAAATTCGGCTCCATTGACTGCGTGAGGATCCGATAGGGCGGCTTACCCTGTCCGAGTGAACTTTGCGAGTGCCGCGTCCGATTAACCTAGTCACCATGTATCACAATGACCTCACTGCCGGTTCCGTCGCTGACTTGAAGGATGCTGCAGGTGCAGACCGTGGAGGCGACGTCTACCAACAACTGCTGAAAGAGCGGATTGTCTTCTTGGGATCGGAGGTCAACCAGCTCAGCGCCAATGCGATCTGTGCTCAGCTGCTCCTCTTAGCGGCCGAGGATGCCGAGCGCGACATCTCTTTTATCATCAACTCGCCCGGAGGGTCCATCTACGACGGACTCGCAATCTATGACACGATGCAATACGTGAGCTGTGACGTGTCCACCATCACCATCGGGATGGCGGCCTCCATGGGTCAGTTCCTCTTGTGTGCGGGTGCCCATGGTAAGCGTTTTGCATTGCCACACGCCCGGATCCTGATGCACCAGCCTCTTGCGCAGATGCAGGGGCAGGCGGCCGACATCGCTATCCAAGCCGAGCAGATCATGTATTTGAAGCGACAACTCGCTGAACGAATCGCGTTCCACACGGGGCAACCCGTCGAGAAGATCCAGGCTGACTCGGAGCGTGATCGGTGGTTCACCGCCGATGAAGCGCAAGAGTATGGCTTCATCGACCAGGTGATCCGGACCAACTCGTATGGCGCGAACTCAGGTGGGTCTGGCTCCTAGTGAAGACTGACCGTAGTGGGGCGTCGCCGACGCCTTCGGGTTATCAGCGTGATCGGGAGTTGCCGACGCACCTTGTTCGGCCCTCGCAGACGGTTCCACAGCGGATCGCCAACATCTGGAGATATCGGGATCTGCTCAAGGACCTGGTAGCCAAGGAGATCAAGGTCAAGTACAAGGACTCAGCGCTTGGCTTCATCTGGAGCCTCTTGAATCCTGCCATGTTCATCTTGATCTACTACATCGTCTTCCAGAAGATCTTGAAGAACGGGATCCCGTTGTTCGCCATCTATCTGGCGACCGGTCTCCTGGCTTGGAACCTGTTTCAATCCGGTGTGCTCGGTGCGACTGGATCGGTGGTGAACAACAGCGGTCTGGTGAAGAAGGTCGCCTTCCCAAGGGAGATTCTCGCACTCGCCTCGGTTGGATCGGCGTTTATCTTCTTTCTCTTCCAGACGGTCGTGCTCGCGATCTTTTTAGTCATCTTTCGGGTGGTCCCCTCGCCGAGGTTCGTTTGGCTAGTCCCATTGGCTCTGATCGCCCTGTTGTTGTTCGCCTCTGCGCTCGCAGTGTTGCTCTCTGGCATCAACGTCTACCTGCGTGATATGCAGCATCTCATGGAGATTCTGTTGCAGGCGTGGTTTTGGGCGACCCCAGTCGTGTATCCGTTCATGGAAATCTTCAAGCAACTCAATAGGCATGGGTTGCTCTGGCTCTACCTTGCCAACCCAACGACTCCCGTTACCCTGACCTTTCAGAGGGCCTTTTATGTGAAGGCGAATCCGCTCGGGACCAACGGAACGATCGTGCACATTCTCCCGAGTTATGGCCCGATGTGGTACTTGGCGGTGATCGGGGCCATTATCGTCTTAAGTTTCATCTTCTTCCTGGTCTCTGTATACATCTTCGGCCGTCTGGAAGGGAACTTTGCAGAGGAGTTATAGTGGCGACTGCAGTTGAGGTGGTTTCGGTCTCGAAGACCTTCCGCCTTTTTCAAGAAAAATACACATCCTTGAAGGAGAAGGCCATCCACTTCGGGAAGGTGCCCCATGAGGTGTTTCCGGCTCTGACGGATATCAGCTTCGAGGTTGAGCAAGGTGTCACCCTCGGTCTGCTTGGACACAACGGCTCGGGTAAGTCAACGCTGCTTAAGTGCATCGCCGGGATTCTGACTCCGTCACAGGGAGAGATCCGCATCCGGGGACGCATCGCTGCCATGCTCGAGCTTGGTGCTGGTTTTCACCCCGATCTCTCTGGACGGGCCAACATCTATCTCAATGCGGCACTCATGGGTCTCTCGCGCAAGGAGGTCGATGCTCGTTTTGCCGATATCGTCGAGTTCTCAGAACTCGGTGGCTTTATCGAAAATCAGGTAAAGTTTTACTCGTCCGGAATGTATGCTCGCCTTGGTTTTGCCGTGGCGGTGAACATGGACCCCGATATCTTGCTGGTCGATGAGGTGCTCGCGGTTGGCGACGCGAACTTTCAGCTCAAGTGTCTTGCCAAAATTCGAGAGTTCCAGGAGGAAGGGCGAACCATCATCTTTGTCTCACACTCGCCTGATTTAGTGCGAGCGGTCTGTTCGACTGCGTTCGTGCTCGACCATGGACGTCTCGTGGGTCAGGGCCCAACCGCCGAGGCGGTCGCGCTGTTGCAGAAGTTCCAACTATCAGGTTCTGGCCTCAACCACGATCCAAGCACCGAGGATCACCGTCTTGAGGCGGCCATAAGCCGGGATATCCATCTGGACGCCCTATTTGTTAACGGTGTCGATGCTGACCGTGGCGTCGAACTCCAGGCGATGAGCCAAGTTGAGCTCGCTATTGTGATCGAGGACGTGGCGTCCTTGGCTGGAGCCTGTCACCTCGAGGTGCTCATTTACAATGCGGCGGGGGTGGCGCTTATTCGGGCGCACTCGCGGGAAATGGACATGGAGCCGATTCTGGTTCGTGGTACCGTCGAGGTGGTCGTTCAGTTCGGATCGCTCTCATTGGCGGTCGGCTCGTACTCGATGCAGGTTAACCTTTATCATCCCTACAGTGGCATGATGATAGAGAGCCGGAGGTGGGACAACGCTATCATGATTGTCGGCGGCCAGAAGGGCGTTGGAGGAATCATCGCTGCTGAGGCCTCCGTTTTCGTCAAAGAGGTGTCGAGCCGCAACTTCCTCTAAACCCGATCATGTGCTGTGGTGGCACTTTGGCGACGATATCTGAGGGACAAAGGAGATGGCGTCCGGTCAGGGTTGGACCATCCAGCAGGATTCGTCATCGGGTCGTTCACTTCCGTCGCCACACGTGGAGTGCCAGCGATGCCGGTAAGACTATGCGAGGAAGGCCAAGTACCGGTCGATGATCGTATCCCATGATGGGCTCGCTGCGACGTAACGACGACCGTTTTCCCCAAGTGTCGTAGCTAGGAAAGCATCGGTTGCGATGAGCTCGATGGCTCCGAGCAGCTCGGTGGCATCGTGAAAAGCAACACCGGCGCCTGAGTTCTTGATCTGTTCAACGAGGACCGGATTGTGTCCGTTGACGATGAGAGGCACGCCGGCACCCATCGCCTCGATGGCCACGAGGGAGAACGACTCGTATCGCGAGGCGATGACGACGGCTCTGGCGTTGGCCAGGAGCAGATTACGCTCGGCATCGGAGACGATGCCTGCGAGTTCGATGCCGGCGGCGACGTCGAACTCTTCCGTGACCGGCCCCGCGATCACAAGGTCGAGGGAGGGGCGGCAAAGACGATAGAGCGCACTGAGGAGCTGTGCCCCTTTATCAGCCTGCATCCGTCCTATCGTGAGCAGATAGCCGCCTCTTGTTGGGGGCGCTGGCTGGTCAGGTTGGACGATACGCATCGTGGGCTGGGCGCCAAGGCCGAGCACGATTTGCTTGGTGGGCGCCAACGGAACCAGGCTATTGAGGAGTTGTTGCTCAGCGCGGGTCTGGAACACGATCCTGTGCGCCATTGGTATCGTCTCGGCGTAGATCGAGCTGCTCAGTATCGGCTCAGGATGGGCGGCCGGGTGGAGTACCGCCCTGGCTGGGTTCCAGCGTATCGCCTCTAGGTTTGGCCAATAGAGCGCCGGATAGCTCATGACGCGGTCGGGGTTGATGTGATCGAGCAAATCTCCAAGGCCGTCGAGTACCGGACCTTGGTCGATCAGGTACTGCTGTGCAAGCTCGGGCTCGCCGAATCGTCCGGTCGCGATTTGGCGAGCGTAGATGGTAGAAAACCGTGGGTGACGTGGGTGTCGCGGTCGAAGACGATGGACGATAACGTCGTCTTCGACGGCGGCACCAGCCTCGAGCTGATCCTCCCACTCGAGGGTGGTCGAGGTTGAGGTGATGACCTCGACCCGATGACCGCGCGCGGCGATCCGAGTCGCAAATGAGCGGGCGGCTGACTCGGCCCCGCCGACGATGGCGTTGCCGTAGCGGGGAGTGACAACGGCGAGATGCATCAGATGACCTTCGTTCGGGTCAGCTGGGTAAGTGCTGGCGCGAAGCGTTCCCACACCGCATCGTTGTCGTAATCGGCGACCCGTCGATAGCCATTGGCGACGAGCTGACCGCGCAAGGGATCGGAGCTGGCCATCTGGGCAGCGGCGGCGATGGCAAGGGGGTCGTGGGGCGGGACGAGGAGACCGGCATCACCGACGGTTTCGCCGATGGCTGAAGAGTTCACAGCGACGACGGGAAGACCAAGGGACATGGCCTCCAGGAGCGGTGCACCAAAACCCTCATGCAAGGATGCGGACACGAAGAGGCGAGCCCCGCGATAGTGATCAGCGAGATAGCGGGCTCGCAACCCGCCGGTCAGGAGGTGCACGCGATGGCTGATCCCGAGTTTGCTAGCGAGCGTGCGTAGACCGTGGAGGTAGTCCGCCTGAAAGGGGCGCCCGATCAACGTCAGCGAGCTATCTTCGCCCGTGATCGTTCGATACAGGGCAAAGGCGGCGAGGAGATCCTCCTGGGCCTTGTTCGGAACAAGTCGCCCAACAAAGAGCCAGTCAGTTGGCTCACCGCGATGCTGCCAGCTTTGTTTGAGCCGTTCAAGCCGTTGGGTGGTGGGCTCACTGAGGAGCTGGTCATAGTGAGCAAAGAGACCGACGGTTGCCACGGTTGGGGCACCATAGCGATGCAGCTCGTTAGCGTTGAAGGCGGAGACTGAGAGGCAGCCGATGGCTTGATGAACGAGGCGTTCGAGCTGTTGACGAGCCCGTCGCTGGGCGATCGCGGTGTCGGCGTCCCAGGCGACAAAGTACTCTTCTGGCGTGATGTTGTGATAATAAAGGATGGTCTGACCCTGCGCCAGAATTGTTGGGGCAAGGGCAGAAAAATTTGCGTAGTGATAGATCACCACGTCGTCGGGTCCCAACTTCATCTCTCCAACTGGTGTAGCCAGCTCCGGGTCGGAGCGTTTGATGTCCTCGACGTAGATGCGCGTCGTGGGTTGGGTGACGCTGAGGCGCTTTTGGAGCTCGCGAGCACAGTTACCGACGGCGTCATGGGGAAGGAGCACGGGGACGAACTGGTGGATGGTCATGGATTGCCGAGCATCCTTTCAAAGAGCGTGGCGTAGCGCTCCGTAAGCGATTGGGGTGCGAAGACGTTCAGCCGGGCTCGACCGCGTGCGATGAGTCCATCGCGGATGCTTGGGTCGGTGGCGATCAGATGGGCGGCGGTGGCGAAGGAGAGCGGGTCGGGTTGTCCAAGAAGCCAGCCAGCTTCGCCGACGGTTTCGCCGACGGCAGAGGTGTTCAGGGCCAGAACTGGGAGGCCAGCTGCAAAAGCCTCGATGAACGGGAAGCCAAAACCTTCGTGCAACGAGGCGCTGGCAAAGACCGTTGCCGTTGCGTACTCGGTAGCCAGTGCCTCCGGACTGAGGCCTGATAGGAGGCGGACGGATCGACACAGATCCTCAGACTCGAGCGTTGAGACTATCGCCGTGCGATAGGACTCGGAAGCGGTCTGGCCCACCAGCGTCAGTGTCGCTTCGGGCGCAAACAGCGAACGATAGAGGCTGAACGCCTCGAGCAGAAAGAGTTGATTTTTGTTGGGAAAGATACGGCCGACGAAGAGCCAGTTGTCGCGGGTGCTTGGGGTTGGGTGGTTGACGGCCGGTAGGTCAAGGAGTGGAGGCGCGACAAGGGAATGGAGAAAGCCCAGTTCAAAGAGGTCATGGGCGTTGTAGTGCGAAACGGTAAAGGCGCGCTGGGTGGTGCGGGCCAGACCGCCTATCTCGCGCCTAGCTTGCCAAAGGACTCTAGCGATCGATGGCTCCCACGGCTTGGTCAGCTCGTGTGGCGTCACATTATGGTAGTTCACGATGACTCGAGGCCGATCACGGAGCCAGTTCGCGATTCGCGAGTTGGTGGAGGCTTGGTAGAGATACCAGGCCCCTCGCGGTGGGCGACGTCGTATTTTGGCAAATGGCTCGGCCAGTGCCCCAAGTGATGGATCGAACTCGTCGGCATAGATCGCGGTCTCATGGCCGAGCTCCGTGAGGAGGGCATCGAGGCGACGGGTATGGATTCCGATAGCGTCGTAACGAGCGAAGGAGGGGATGAGCTGGACAATCGTGCTCAACGGCCGAGCCTTGTGAGTGAGGTGTGATCGTCGATCTTGGTGGTCGTCGGGTCAAAGCCGGCATCGTGTGCGAGAAGGTGCCACGCCTCGGTGCTGATTGGTGCTCCCCGGATCGCGGCGACCGCGGTGAGTGCAGGCGATTGGGTAAGAATTGTGGGCTCGTGGTGGATGAGCAGCGCACACCCATCTGGTGTGAGAGTCCGCGCGATTTCAGTCAGTACGACCCGTTTGAACCACACCGGCGAACACTCGAGCGCAACCCCGCGGGCGACGATCGCGTCAAGTGACGCGTCGCCACAATGCTCAAGGTGCCACAGCAGTGCGTGGTTGCGGATGTCGAGCCCTTGGGTAGCACCGTCATCGGCGAGGGCAGGGTCCTCTTCGAGGCCATAGGCGAGATCTTGATGCCGTTGTTCAAGTCGAGCCAGCAACTGGTCGGCTCCGGCTTCGGTGACCAGGATTGGTCGGGTAAATGGTGAGTGCGCGAGGATCTCAAGGACTGCCTCATCAGCCTGCTCATCGGCGGGGAAGTGGTCCCTGACGGTACGGAGCTCGAGCTCGGGGGCGATGCGGGCGAGGCGCCGTTCTTGCTCGACGAGTCGGAGCTCGAGGGCGTTCAACAGGCCAACTGCCTCAAAGTTGAAGTTATTGACCTGTTGGGTGATGTAGGTGAAATACCACCCTACACTAGCCTTGATGGCTCGTTTGACGTAGGCAACTCCAGGCTTCTTGGATTCGGTGGGTACCGCCGTATCGATATAGGAGGTCGCCTCGAGGTTGAAGAGCCGGTCTCGAGTTGAGTCAAAGCGGAGTCGAGGTTTGAGTTCATTGACAGCTTGGGCGAGTTTCGCCTCCAGGGATGGCAACACAACACCACTACGGCGTAGCTTCACGATCTCGAGCTCGAGTCGCTTTTTGAGCTCCGATGCCTGCGATTCCAAGTCGGCCTCCCTGTTCGTCCGTTAGGGCTTGATCTTAGTAGTGCTGGACTCTCGGTGGCTTTGGCGTTCCAAGGTCTTGGGGCTAATGGGACAACTCAGAGCACCGCTTGTGACGAGACAGGGCAGTGATCATGACGTCTGCCCTGCTAACGTGGAGAGGTTGACATGATGGGTGATTCGCATTTGGCGCGACGCCGATCAAGTTGGGGTTGCGGAGTTCCGATGACACTAGACATGAGGACGATCCCTGGAGCCAGGATGGACCAACGATTTCGCGTGGGACGGGTTCACCGCTGATGCGTCGGGGTCTGCATTCAAAGCGCCGATCGTTTGTATTACCTTCGGGTCGCACCAGTGCCATGGTCGCGACTGGCGCACTGCTTGGCATCACCTCAGGGGCACTGGTCTTGCCTGCGACGGGCTTTGCGGCTACCACCACCTTGACCTTCACCGGCTACGGTGTCGGTTCGGGCAACGGGGCGAGTCAATTCGGAGAGGCTGGCTATGCCAGCCAGGGCCACCTCACCTACCAGCAGATCCTTGCCCATTTCTATGGTGGTACCAATTTGACTACCATTGGCGATCGTTTGATCGCCGTGTGGCTCACCGCCGGCACCGGTCAACCGTTGACGGTGTACGCAGGCGAGGGCCTGGTGGTCAATGGCGTGACGGTCGCCCCGAACACGCCGATCGAGGTGACCGACAACAACGGCACTATCAGCGTCGGAGAAGGTCCCTCTGGGTCGGAGTGCTCGGCGCCGAGCGCATGGACCCCACTGACCAGTGCTACTGGTAGCTTGACCGTCCAACCGTTGAACCTTGAGTCACTTGGATCGATGATTGACGAGTCGAGTGCCCAAGCGCTCGCTTGGTGTAAGCCTGGTGGATCCGTCGAGTTGGTCCGCGGTAGCCTCGGTGTCACCGTTAACCAGCAGGGACAACAGGTTCTGACCAACGAGCTTGGACTTGAGTCTTATGTCCGCGGCGTCATCGGCAACGAGATGCCCGCCATTTGGGGCACGCTGGGTAGCGCTGGCCCCCAGGGACAAGCGTGGGGCTTTCAGGCCCTTGAAGCGCAAGCGGTTGAGGCTCGCACCTACGCCTTGGCGGTGGGGAACTCGTACAGCTTTGCACAGATCTGTGACTCTGACTACTGTCAGGTCTATGGTGGCTTCAACTCACGCCAGAACCCCCAAGAGCAGGCGCTGATCGACGCTGCCGAGGTGGATACGGCCGGTCAGATCCTTACCCAGGCCAGTGGGGCACCGGCCTTCACACAGTACTCAGCCTCGGACGGTGGCTATACCGCGGGTGGTGACTTCCCAGCCGTGCCAGACCCCTACGATGCTGGTTGCTACGCGTCGATCTGTGACCCTTGGGATCCCTGGACCCAAACGGTAAGTCTGGCCACGTTTGAGCAGGCGTTCCCACAGCTTGGGACACCCCAGGCCATCAACGTCTTACAGCGATCGGGCAATGGTACCGACGGTGGGCGAATCCTCTCGATCCAGGTCGTAGGCTCGAGCGGTTCGACCACGATACCAGGTGCCGAGTTCGCCTCCAAGTTGGGCCTTCACTCAGACTGGTTCAGCGTGAGTGGACCTCTGACAATCAATAACGATGGAGGAGGCGGAGCACCGAACGATCCACCTGGGCCCTCGGTCACCTCCGGCATCATCGTCGCCTCCAACGATGGGGGCACAGCTGCCGAGGACGGAGCTACCGACCTCGGCAGCACCTATACCTATGGCATCACGGGCCTCTCTGGCGCTCGCCCCCTCAACGCCCCTGTAGTTGGGGTGGCCTCAACCCCTGATGGCAAGGGCTATTGGCTCGTCGCTGCCGATGGTGGTGTCTTCGATTTTGGCGATGCCCATTTTTATGGCAGCACCTATACCTATGGCATCACGGGCCTCTCTGGCGCTCGCCCCCTCAACGCCCCGATTGTCGGCATCGCTTCGACGCGAGATGGCAAGGGCTATTGGCTCGTCGCTGCCGATGGTGGTGTCTTCGATTTTGGCGATGCCACCTATCAAGGATCGGCGTATTCGAAGGGATTCACCGGCCTTGGTGGTGCACACCCCTTAGCGGCTCCGGTCGTTGGCATCGCCTCCACCCCGGATGGCAACGGTTACTGGCTGCTCGAGGCTAACGGCACGGTGCTCTCGTTTGGGGCTGCACAGTTCTATGGCGACGTCTCCAAGAGTGCGGCTGGGGGTGCGAAGTTCGTTGGTATCGTCGCGTCACCAACTGGCCAAGGCTACACAGTCCTTGCCGCTGACGGAGCGACCTATGGGTTTGGAGACGCACCGTCCACTGGTTCGATCAAGGCAAACCCTGCGGCCGTGGCCATCATCCAGGGACCGAACGGCCAAGGTTATAGCATCATCCTCTCCAACGGCCAGGCGGTCGGATTCAACGGCGGTCCAAGCGCTCCGGCACTTGGTGCAACCACCACCGGCCATGGTGCCCCGATCGTGGGTGGCACGGCCGTCAGCTGAGCGAGCACCCCGAAGCTGATCGCTCGAGCTTCGATAGCACCGTCATGGTTGAGTGGTGGTCGCCTTCACTGGGTTGACCGGGGAAGGCGCGCTGCCTCGAGGAGTCCACGGCGTTGCTGGGTATACGACGGGTTGTTTGGCGTGGACGATCCATATTGGACTACATCGGATGCCATGGATCCCAGGCTACGTCATGGCCGTGTCACCTATCTCTCGGTTGGCTGGCCATGTCGAGCCCAGTAGAACATATCTGTGTCCGATCGCAAGCACGACGATAGGCGCAATCGAATCGGTTGGGTCAATAGGGCAGCCGGCGGGCGATGCGGCGGGGAAGATGGCGATAGAGCGCCATGATCGGGCGCATGATCGGGGGGCTCCACACAATGGTCGCTTTGGTGTCGATGCCGTGGATGATGTCGAGGGCAACCCGTTGGGGATGAGTCGCCAGCGGTGGCGTGGGGAGTGAGCGCGTCATTGATCCGATGACAAAGCCGGGACGCACCACCACGACGCGTACCTTTGGGCTAAGACGCTCAGCGAGCCCGAGAGCAAAGCCATCGAGGCCCGCTTTGGCGGCGCCATAGATGTAGTTCGAGCGCCGTACACGTTCTCCGGCCACCGAGGAGAGCACGATCATCAGCCCTCGCCCTTGTGCAGAGAGGTACTCGCTACAGCTTGTGAGCGCCATAGCTGGTCCGGTGAAGTTGACGGTGATGGCATGGGCGACTTTGACAGGATCGTGCTCGTCGTTTGGCTGGTTGCCGAGGGAGCCGGCAGCCATGATGACGGTGTCGAGGTGGTCGACGTTGGCGAATATCCGACCCAAAGCCTCCTCGAGGCTGTTGAGGTCGGTGAGGTCGAGGTGCGTGGTCGTGACTGGTACCGAAGGATTACGCGCGCGGAGCTCGTCGCGTGTTTGCGCAAGCCCCTCGGCGTGCGGCCCGGCGAGCATTACGGTATCGAACCCACCGACCAGTCGATTGAGGAGAGCCCGCGCGATCTCGGATCCTCCCCCGATCACAAGCACCCCACGACCAATTCCTGGGTGACCTAAGCGCGCCTCGTCAGCCATAGCAGACGGAGCCTGGGTCATTGGTATGGCTGCTGCTCGGTTGCGCCATGTCATTCACCCGGGTTCATTTCGATGTTGTGACCCCTGCAAGCCTCGTTCATGCCGATCTGGTTGTCGCTGGCCTGATCGAAGTCGGGCACCATTGAAGAGGTTGGTAGTGCCCAGATGCGATCGAGGCTCCAGGCGATGGCTGGTGGCCCGACCTGGGAGAGCGCGATGCCGATGAGGATGAGATAGCTGATCCGCAGATCAGTTGCATGAGGAAAGACGGTTGGAATGATCGCGAGTGCGAGGATTGGAGGACTCTCGATTTCGAACTTGGCGGTCGCGATCAGGGCCAACGCGATGGTGATCAAGATGACGAACACTACGTTCAGGTTGACAAAGAGAACGATGGTGAGTTCGATGGTGCACAACAACGCGAGCGCCGTCATCGAGAGTTGGCGTGGGCCTCTCGCGGTCGGTGCATTGGCATTTTCGACGGCGGCGACAAAGAGCGGCGGTAAGACCGCGAGAGGTGATCGAGTAAGCCAGACGGCGATGACCATCAGCGCGAGTGAGCCGACGATGATGCCGATGGTTCTTGGACGTATCACAATCTTTGGTCCGGCTCCAATGCCTGGGCGTTCGGTGATGAGGATGAATGCTGTCGGGATGCCCATGAAGATCACGACTGCGACCACGTAGAAGGGGGAGACGAGGTGGAGATAGACGGGAAGCAGCCCGGCTGAGAGTGCTGGGTACGCGGGGACGCGAAAGAAGAGCACCGCTGCAAGAATGAGCGCCAGGGCGAGGATGATCTGTTCGACGAGCGTGATGCTCAGGTAGCGGGCGATCTCGACGCCGAGAAAGGCAGCGCCACAGATCACCAAATAAAAGGGCAATGGACCTTCGCGCCAAGCGCTGATGCGAAAAAAGAGCAGCCCGGCTGAGACGGCACCGACCTCTGGCACGATCATGACCGACTCGTGAAAGATAGTGACGACCCCAGCCATGATGGCGACGGCAATGAGCACACCACAACCCCAGAGCAAGGGTGATCGTCGCCACTGCAAAAGATGTCGATCCATTGTTAGGACTCCCTGGTGTCGATCGGCCAGCTGTTGGGAATTTTGATCGGATCCTGGTTACGTTCTCTACGGTAGGCGTCGAGGTTGCGGAGCCATTTGAGATGTTCTCGCTCCTGAAAGTGCATGAGCGTTGGGCCGTCCATCGTCTCGATGCGTGGGTAGCTAGCGAGCTGGCGCCGTGCAATCTCGACGGTTGCACGGGCATCACCGAGCGCGTTATGGGCGTCGGTGAGCTCAACTCCGTAAAACTCACAGAGGGCATCGAGTTGACGTGAGCCGCGTCGTGGCCCCCCAAATACTCGGTCGATGACGTAGATGTCGAGCACCGGACCCCGCCAACCAACCTCGTAGAGCCCCTTGTCAAAGTGCAGTTTGAGCTGTGCATCGACGATGCTGAGATCGAACGAGATATTCATGCCAACGAGTAACCAACCTTGTCGACCGGCTTTGACCAGTTGGTTGCCGATGCGTTGCAATGCCTCGCGTAGAGGCTGTCCATCGCGGGCAGCCATTTCATCGGTGATCCCGTGTTTGGCAGTCGCTTCGGGAGCGATCGGCCGCGTTGGGGCAACCAGGCTGTAGTCGTCGCAAACGCCATCACTGTTGTGCCAGGTCAAGGCGTACGAAACCGGCTCGTCTTGTGTGAGCGAGAGCCCAGTGGTCTCGAGATCAAAGCCGAGCAGGTTGCTGGTGTCAAGCATCGTCTTAGATTCTATGTGCAACGGGCACGAGTCTCGGAGCCGGTGTCGGTCGATTACCCATGTTCGATCGGTAAAAACTGTGCCGTAAAGTGCCGTAATGAGGCCGGCTCCTTGGTGATGCGGTAACCGTGTAGCGTGGGAGCGACCTTGAGCACCGCGTCACATACCTCGATGACGTAATCGATATGGCTTTGGGTATAGGTCCTCCGGGGGATGGCGAGGCGAACGAGTTCGAGGGCACTAGGCAGCTCGCTGCCATCGGGTTGCCGTCCAAACATCACCGATCCGATCTCGCATCCCCGAACGCCGCCAAGCTCGTACAGAGCGACGGCGAGCGCTTGACCAGGGTACTCAAGTGGTGGGATCTGGGGAAGTAGACGCTTAGCGTTGAGGTAGATGGCGTGCCCGCCACTCGGTCGTACCACCGGGAAGTCCATCTCGTCGAGGGCATCCCCCAAGTAGGCGGTGGAGGCGATGCGATACTCAAGGTAGTCGTGCGACACCGCCTCACGCAAGCCTTGGGCGATGGCTTCGAGATCTCGTCCCGCGAGGCCGCCGTAGGTCGGGAAACCCTCCGTGAGGATCAGCATGGTTCGTGCCTGCTCGGCGAGGGCCTCGTCGTTGGTGGCTAGCCAACCGCCGATGTTTGCCATCGGGTCCTTCTTGGCACTCATCGTCATTCCGTCGGCGTAAGAATACATCTCATGGACGATCTCGGTGACCGATTTTGTCCCGTAGCCCGGTTCACGCAGACGGATGAACCAGGCGTTCTCGGCGAAGCGACAGGAGTCAAGATAGAGCCTGACGCCGTAGCGATGACACAGTTCGCTGGTTGCTCGGATGTTCGCCATCGATACCGGCTGGCCGCCTCCCGAGTTGTTGGTGATGGTCATAATGACCGCAGGGATGTCGCTTGCGTGTTGCTCGAGCAACTTGGCGAGTGCAATGAGATCGATGTTACCTTTGAACGGCGCTTCGAGCTCGGGGTCGAGACCCTCAGCGCAGAGCAGATCGATGGCTTGGGCACCGGTATATTCGACGTTGGCCCGAGTGGTGTCAAAGTGGGTGTTCGCGGGCACGATCTTGCCGGGTGCTCCAAGCACCGAGAAGAGGATGCGCTCGGCAGCACGGCCCTGATGGGTTGGAATGATGTGGCGAAAGCCGAAGAGGTCGTGGACGGCGGTCTCGAAAATCTCCCATGAAGGTGAGCCAGCATAGGACTCGTCTCCGTGTTGAATAGCTGCCCATTGGTCGCGGCTCATCGCCCCAGTGCCTGAGTCGGTGAGTAAGTCGATCATGACGTTGCGGGCTGGGAGCTGAAAGAGGTTGTAGTGGGCGGCCTTGATCGCGTCGACGCGCTCAGCCTGGGTCGTCATGGGAATCGGCTCCACCGAGTGGATTCGGAAGGGTTCGATGATGGTCTGATAGCTCATGGGATGGATTCTAGGCCAATGCCCTCGACCCTCCAAGCTCGACGGTGGCTCCCAGAGCTGCGCAGCGACCGTAGGCTGGCGGTATGGGTCTCAATGTGCGTCGTCTTTATCGTTCGGTATCGATGCTCTCTGGTCTCATGGCGCGGACGTCGATTCGGCGTGCAGGTGTCAAGCTTGTGCCACGATCCAAGCGGGAGGCAGCACTCGAGCGCGCTCGTATCGCTACCGCTGCCGACATCAAAGAGCGTTTCGCCGAGACAAGAGGTGTCATGACCAAGCTCGCCCAGATGGCAGGGTATCTCGACGCCGGTGTCGACGCTGAGCTGCGTGGAGCGTTGGCGAGTTTTCAACGTGACGCACCGACGATGGAGTTTGCGTTGGTGGAGCAAAGTATTCTTGCGGAGCTGCCAGATTTCTACCGAGTTGTCGGCGAAATCGATCCTGTTCCTATCGCGAGCGCATCGATCGGGCAGGTGCACTGGGGACGCCTGCGCAGTGGTGAAGAGGTGGCGATCAAGGTTCAGTTTCCCGACGCCGCAGCGCTGATTCGCGCCGACCTCTCCAATGCTGGCCTCGTGACCGGGGCGTTAAAGCTGCTCTTCCCATCCATGGCGACCGGCGAGATGGCTGACGAACTTGTAATTCGCCTTGGTGAGGAGCTCGATTACACCAAGGAGGCCCAGCGTACTCAGACGTTCGCCGATTATTACCAGGGGCACCCCCGGATCGTCGTTCCCCGCGTGTTCTTCCGACTCTCATCGGCCCACGTCTTGACCACCCAGTATTTGCATGGCCGTAGGTTCGATGAGATCTTGTCCGAACCCCAAGAGGTTCGTGACGCCTATGGTGAGGTGCTCTTCAGGTTCGTTTTCCGTAGTCTCTATCGACTCCGACTCTTCAACGGAGATCCACACCCAGGTAATTATCTCTTCCTCGACGGTGGTCGCATCGGTTTTCTCGACTTTGGATTTACCAAGGAGTTCACGGCCGGGGAGATTGCGATCTTTGAGTCGATGATCGAGTCGATGGTGATAGAACATGATCGCGTGCGCTTTGGTAAGGTCGTGCATGAGGCGGGACTGGTCACTGCTGACGATCTCGACCCGGATGAGGTGGCAGACTTCTTCCGTGACTTCTACGATATCGTGCTCGAGGATCGTCCCTTCACCGTGACCAGCGCGTATGCGAGTCAGTTGTTGCACCATACCTTCGATCACTCGCACCCAGTGTCGAAGTACCTCAACGTGCCGCGGGCCTTTGTCGTGCTGCAGCGCATCAACCTCGGCCTCTATGCCCTGCTTGGCTACCTTGAGGCGACGGCAAACTGGCGGGAGGTGGCGAGCGAGATCTGGCCATTTGTCGCTGCTCCTCCGACGACGCTGATAGGTGAGGAGGAGCAACGCTGGCAACGAACCCGAGATGCTCGAGCTTAGAAGTTTGGCTTTAGAAAAGCTATGGCTTACTATGTAGTAAATATGAGTCGTATGCACTCAAGAAATCTTGTATACTGTGGAATAGATGCTCGCCATAGAGCATTACAATGGGTGTGCAGCGAGAGCTGCCTGTTGATAACAGGAGGTACATGATGGTTATGCGTATCGACCCATATCGGGAGTTCGATCGGATGTTCCAGTCGCTTGTTCAGCGAGATGCCCGTTCCACCATGCCGGTGGACGCCTATCGCGTGAATGACAGCTACGTGGTGCAGTTTGATCTCCCTGGTATTGCTACAGATGGTCTGGAGGTCACCGTCGAACGCAATGTTTTGACGGTGAGGGCTCGCCGCGAAGTGCAACATAAGGAGGAGGAGCAGATGGTGGTCGCTGAGCGCTTCAGTGGATCGCTCGAGCGGTCGATCTATCTCGGCTCTGATCTGGATCCCCAAGGTGTTGTGGCCGATTACGTCGACGGAGTTTTGACTGTGACGATTCCGGTGCATGAGGCGGCAAAGCCACGCCGTATCGCTGTGAATCATCAGCCTTCCAAGGCTGCGATCGCTAGTTAAGGTCTTGGGCGATAGTGACTCGATGATGGCTGGCTCGGCGATGTCGAGCCAGTCTTGTCTTTAGATAAACAGTGCTTCGTCGAGGTCGTGGTTCCGGCTGCGACCTTCTGGGTCTACAGCTGGTCAGTGAGCTGCGGCGCTGTTGGGCCCAACAAGGCGTGTCGTGGTTGTGCTCGTGTCGGATGAGGTGGGCAGCCGCTGAGTGGCTGGAACTCGACCAGCGTGTCGGAGCTCAGCGGGGGCCAGATGACGATGAGGCGGAATGTTTACCCCCATCCAGGTGCTATAGCTCAAAGACAGGCAAGCGTGCTGGAAGGCGTCAAGATGAAGATTGCAATGACAGGGAGCCATGGCCTTATTGGGTCTGCGTTGGCGAGGGAGTTGACTGGGGCTGGCCACACGGTCATCGAGGTGTCACGCGGTGCGAGCCGCGCCACAGGATCGGACGCTTCACCCACGGCCACGGATTCAACCCAAACGGTGGCCTCGGTCGAGCATCCCGACGGCGGACAGCCGTCACCGCTTTTTTTTGATCCTGATGGCGGTCCGAGTAGCTTTGCGGGCCTCGAGGGTGTCGACGCGGTTATTCATCTGGCAGGAGAGCCGATCGGTGACCATCGTTGGGATGCACAAATTCGCTCACGTGTCTATTCGTCGCGGGTATATGGAACGCGCTCGCTGGTGACGGCGCTCTCTGAGCTTGCGAAGCCTCCGAAGACGGTGTTGGTGGCCTCAGCATCTGGCTTTTATGGCGACAGAGGAGCGGAAGAGCTGACGGAGGAGTCGTCTCAGGGCGAGGGATTCCTGGCAAAGGTAGTTGCTGACTGGGAGGCCGAAAGCGTCAAGGCTCGGGCTTTTGGCGCCCGTGTGGTGCTGCTGCGAACGGGACTCGTGCTCGACACGAAGGGAGGACTGCTCGGTCGGCTACTTCCGCTTTTTCGGGCCGGCCTCGGCGGGCGGCTCGCAAGTGGATCCCAGTACATGAGTTGGATCACGCTCAGCGACGAGGTGCGAGCCATTGTCCATTGCCTAACAATTGAGTCGGTGCAGGGGCCAGTGAACCTCGTGGCTCCCAATCCGGTGACCAATCGGGAGTTCACCAGAGAGCTGGCAGCGGTGTTGCATCGCCCAGCGGTCGTTAACGTGCCGGCTTTTGCACTCGAATTTGTCCTCGGCAAGGAGATGGCCCGCGAGCTCGCACTGGTCTCACAAAACATTGTTCCAAGAGCACTCGAGTCGTCTGGGTTTACCTTCGAGTCGACATCGCTCTCCTCCGCTTTGCAGGCGCTCGTGGGCGCCAAGAAGTAATGGCGAAGAGTAAGAGAAGTCAGAGTAAGGTCTCGCTGCCCGGTGGGGAACGCGGCCGTCTTGACGAATTTTGTGTCGGTTGAGTATAGCTACAGATGGTGTGGAACATTGATCTGCTAGGGCAGTGGTTTGCCGAAACGTGTCGTCGGACCCCGCTAAGCTCACGGGTATGGCGATCTCTGAGTATGTACAGCGCCTTCGGTCTATCGTCGGCCACGACTGGCTTTTGTTGGCAAGTGCGGTCGCACTGATCGAACGCAATGCGGGAGAGTTGCTCTTCGTGAGACAGGTGGGCATGCACGGGTGGTCATTGCCAGGCGGTGCCATCGAGTTCGGGGAGACGCCCGTTGAGGCCGTCATTCGTGAGGTCGCCGAGGAGACTGGTCTGCGATGTCTGAGCCCCCAATTAATCACCGTTGTGGGTGGGCCCCGATATCGCGTCGCCTACCCAAACGGCGACAAAGTAGAGTACACCTCGGCGATCTATCGTGCACGGTGTGTAGACGATAGCGCGATGGTTGCCGATGGTAATGAGCTCGCTGAGCTGCGTTGGTGTACCAAGGAGTGCATAGGGGACCTTGCAATGATTCCCTATGTCGAGAACCTCCTGGTCGATCTCGATCTGCTCTAGAGTCTCTCTCGCATGGTGTGGCGATGCCCTACCGCGTCATGACGAGGGCCAGATAGCGATCATGGTGCCTGTGTGGGCACAAGGCTGATCGGCAAGGGTGCCTGTGGGCACAAGGCTGATCATTGGTGCCCGTGTCAAGAGTTACCCGGCGTTACAACGATACGAGAACCTCCATTGGCAATAGGTGCGTGTTGTCGCGTTGCAATAGGGGCTAGGAGCGTGCTGAATAAGCCCGATTATTGCCAAACTGAGATGCTAAAAGTCCAGGTCAGAGAGCTGTGATGTTCTTGAAACATGACTTATTCAGCACGCTCCTAGCATTTCTCGATAAGGTGCCGTGCAAGGCTTAGCGGGTCAAAACTCAGCAGATGGAAACGGGGCAGGTCAAATGAGGGCAGTTCAAGTCCAGTGCGTCCGAGAAGGGACGTTCATCCCTCCTCGCTGGTGGTTCCATCGAGCAGCTCCGACATCGAGGATGCCAACGAGTCCTCGCCAAGCTCGCGCAACGAGGCTATCACCGCAATTCGGTCCTCGAGCGGTTTGTTTTGTGAGAGTTTGCGGATGCCGGTGAGTTCGGTAACCCTCAGCGTGAAGCCAACGATCGCCGTGAGTTGACGGTCGATATAGTCCTGGGGGCTTTGGCTTGGACTCCAGCCCGCTGGGACGGGCGGCTCAAACTTGGCAGTTAGGGCGCTCACGAGGGCTCTGAGTGGTTCAGGATCGGTGAAGAACGCAAGCTCACCACGGGCCTCCACGCGTGAATAGTTCCAGGTCGGCACGTGGTGTTGGTCTTGTGCTGAGGTCTGATACCATCGGGGCGAGACGTAGCCATGGTCTCCACGGAAGACGGCCAGTGCCTTGACATCGGTTTGCGACTGTCGCCATTGGGGGTTGGTGCGAGTGAGGTGACCCTTAATGACAACCTGTTCATCCACTTTGGTGATGAGCAATGGTATGGCTGTCGTCAAGGGACCTCTTGGTCCTACGGTGATGAGATCGCCAAAGGGATAGTGTTCGGCCAGTGCAATAAGTTCGGCCTCGTCGTTGGTGTAGAAGATCTTCGCAGGTGACATGCTCGTAGCCTAGCGCAGGCATTTCGATGGTGCACACGGGCGCTCACGGCGTCGATTGGACCGATGACTGGGCAACGACCTTGGCCTCGATGGCCGATCGTCGGCCAGTTAGGATAGATCTGTGCCCCTGCGATCTGTTATTCACCGAGAAATTCTCAACCCGGACCCTCGCGCACCGAGGTTGGTGACCGTGCACGGAGCCATGGATCGTGGCAACTCGTTTCGCGTGCTCGCTCAGCAGCTCGCACCGATCGAGGTGGTGATTTGGGATCGTGCTGGGTATGCTCACTCGCTCGATGCCGAGCCAGTCGATGTTGGTGATCAGCTTGGAGATCTCCGTGCCATCCTTGACGAAAAGCCCGCGATTGTCTTTGGTCACTCGTTGGGAGGGACCTATGCCTTATGGTTGGCATCTTTGGGCCATCCCAACGTCTTGGGGGTGTCGACCTTTGAATCACCGCTTCCCGGAGGAGCCTGGTGGGGGGAGGATTGGGATGTGGACCCCGTCGATGCGGCGTTGGGACGGGTCGATGTCGAGCGTGCTGGTGATCTCGCAGAGGCCTTCTTAAGGAGAATGATCTCCGATGCTGTTTGGGAGCGGCTACCCGATCGCACCAAGCGACTGCGACGAGCAGAGGGTGCGGTTTTCTTGCGTGAGCTTGGCCAACTGGTCACCGGCGAGATCGCCTTCGATTTGGCTTCGATCGGGGTTGATGTCGTGGCGGGCATCTCCGAGAGGCCGTCGCATCATCATCGATTTGGTCTTGCCCAGCTTGTGGAGGTCACCAACGCGATGAGTTACTGCGTCATGCATGCGCGCCATGGCGCACACCTCACCAATCCCGGGGCACTCGCAGAGGTACTTCGTCAACAGTTCGAAACTGTTCTGTGACCCACCATGTAGTGCCATCTCTGACGGAGTAACTTACTGCCTGGTTGTGTTGTCGCCCACGCCTCAACAACCGCATGCCCAACATATGTGGTCTCCAGCAAGGGCATGATCTCTCTCCACATGGCTTGTAACCGCATAGTCTCTGACAACACGGCCTCGTGTCGAATTACGAGATCGCTTGCTAGCTCAGTGGCTTTGAGACCGCACGCTCAAGGATGTCGCTCTGCTCGAGTGCATGCATGGCGGCCGAGCCGGTCGCGGGAGACCCAGTCGCAACGCGCGATACGTGCACCAACCGCAGGCGATGCTCGCCCGCACGATGGAGTCGAGCGTGAGCAAACGGCCATGCCCCCATGTTCTCAGGTTCTTCTTGGAGCCACACAAGCTCGGTGGCTGAAGGGTAGCTCTCGAGGAGCTCGACGAGCTCCCGCTCTGGCCATGGATAGAGCTGTTCGACGCGCACGATGGCGGTCGGCACCGAAGTTCCACGATCGCGCTGGGCAAGCGCCTCGTAGCCAATCTTGCCCGAACACAACACGATACGACGAACATCCAAACGAATTGGGGAGCCGGTTGCCAATGTTGGGTCGTCGAGAATCGCTCGGAATCCTCCCTCGAGAAAGTCTGCGACCGGGCTCCTTGATTGCTTGGCTCGCAGCAGGGACTTGGGTGTGAGGATGATGAGTGGTCGGCGAGATGGGCGTTGAATCTGGGCACGCAACAGGTGAAACAGCTGGGCTGCGCTGGTCGGATTGGCGATGGTCATGTTCGGCCCGGCTGCCAGCGACAAGAAGCGCTCCAGCCTGGCTGACGAGTGTTCTGGCCCCTGACCTTCGTAACCGTGTGGCAGCATCAGCGTCAGTCCAGATTCTTGCTTCCACTTGTCGTGGGCGGCGGCGATGAACTGGTCTATGACAATCTGGGCGCCATTGGCGAAGTCTCCGAACTGAGCTTCCCAGATCGTCAGTGCCTGCTTGTGGATGAGTGAGTACCCGTATTCAAAGGCCATCGCTGCGTATTCAGAGAGCGAGGAGTCATAAATCATGAACCGGCCCGGCGTCGCCGATGCCGGAGCCTGGCTATCATCGCGGATCGCAGCCAGTGGCTGATAGGTTGAGCCATTCTGATAGTCATAGAGTGCGGCATGGCGGTGTGAGAAGGTGCCGCGACGACTGTCTTGACCAGAGAGGCGGACGTCATGTCCATCGAGCATGACGGTAGCGAAGGCAAAGGCCTCTCCGAGAGCCCAATCGACCTCACCATCGGCGTACAGCTCTGACCTTGTCTGGAACTGTTTGGCAAGCTTTGGATGCAGCGTGAAACCATCGGGCGTTCGGTTGAGGACATCGACGACGTAGTCCAGCTGCTCCTTGGTAACCGCGGTTGACACGTTCTGTACCGCCACGTTCTGTGGCGGAGGTGCTGGCAGATCAGTCGGCTTGGGTGGCGCTGCCTCCCGGGTCTCGACGAGCGCCTGCTGTAAGCGTGCGAGATAGGCATCGAGGGCCTGCTCGCCCTCCTCTTCGGTAATGGCTTTCGACCGCACCAGGCGTTCAAGGTAGAGCTTTCGCACTGAAGGTTGGGAGTCGATCACCCGGTACATCACCGGTTGGGTGTAGCTTGGTTCGTCACCTTCATTGTGCCCATGGCGCCGGTAGCAGATCATGTCGACGACGATATCCTTATGGAACGCTTCGCGATAGTCCACAGCGATCTGGGCAGCTCGCATCACGGCCTCCGGGTCGTCACTGTTGACATGGATGATTGGCGCCTGAATCATCTTGGCGATGTCGCTGGCGTAGACCGAGGAGCGCGCCTCGTTGGGGTTAGTGGTAAAGCCCACCTGGTTGTTGATGACCAGGTGGACGGTACCTCCGATGCGGTATCCAGGCAATTGGGAGAGGTTGAGGGTCTCGGCTACGACTCCCTGGCCAGCAAAGGAGGCATCGCCGTGGACCAAGATCCCGAGCACGGCAAACTCGAAGAGGTTGCCACGCAGGTCCTGCGTTGCTCGCACCATGCCTTCGACGACCCCATCGACCGCTTCAAGGTGCGATGGGTTGGCAGCCAGGGTGATGGGCACCTCGGTACGATCCGGCGTATAGTACGTTCCTTCAAAGCCCTTGTGATACTTCACATCGCCAGAGCCTTGCACGGAGGACGGATCGAGGTTGCCCTCGAACTCCTCAAAAATCATTCGGTAGGACTTGCCAACGATGTTGGCGAGCACGTTGAGTCGACCGCGGTGAGCCATGCCGAGCACGGCCGAGGTGACCGAACCGCGTACCGCTTGGTTGAGCACTTCGGTGAGGAAGACGACGGCGCTTTCTGCACCTTCGAGGCCAAAGCGCTTTTGTCCGATGTAGCGGGTCGACAGGAACTTCTCAAAGGCTTCAGCATCGTTCAATGTGGTCAGGATTCGGAGTTGATCCTCTTTGGTGATGGTGGGGCGGACTCCCTCCACCCGGTTCTGGATCCAGTGCTTCTCTTCTGGATTTTGGATATGCATGTACTCATAGCCAATAGAGCCGCAGTAGCTGTCACGCAGTAGCTGGAGGATATCGGCCAGGGTGAGTTGTGTAGTCCCAGCGAGCCCATCGGTAAGGAAGACCCGGCTCAGATCCCAGAGAGTGAGCCCATAGGTCTCCGGATCGAGCTCAGGGCTCATCGTCGGCTTCATCAGATTCAGTGGGTCGAGGCGTGCCAACAGGTGGCCCCGGACGCGGTAGTTGTTGATCAGCGTCTGGACGTGGATCTGCTTCTCTTGGCGCTCAAGCGAATCGGCGCCAAGCGAGCTGTGGTCAGGTGTGTAGATCGCCGGCACGTAGGCGACGTCGAGTGAGGCGAAGATCTCCTGGTAAAAGTGGTCTTGACCTTCGATGAGGGCCGCCGCATCAGCAAGGAACTGACCGGATTCGGCCCCCTGGATGATGCGGTGGTCATAAGTTGAGGTCAGGGTAACCGTCTTAGAGATGCCGAGCTCCCCGAGTGTTCTTGGATCGGCAGCGCCGAATTCCACGGGATACCCGATGGCGCCGACACCGATGATGGCCCCTTGGCCATTCATGAGCCGCGGAATGGAATGCTCGGTCCCAATCGTCCCGGGGTTGGTGACGCTGACAGAGGCGCCGATGAAGTCATCGACGGTGGCACGGTTCTCGCGAACCTTTGCGATCAGCTGATCGTAAGCGGTGACGAACTGAGCAAAAGTTTTGGTGTCGATGTCTTTGAGTACTGGCACCATGAGCGTGCGCTGTCCGTCACGGCGGACGATGTCGACGGCGACGCCGAGATTGACGTGTTCATAACTTTTGATCGCAGGAGCTGCACCATCGCTGGCTGGTACAAAACTGGCGTTCATCCTTGGATGCTTGGCGAGGGACTTGATGATGGCCCAGGTGATGAGGTGACCGAAGCTGACTTTGGCTCGACCTTCGCGACTCAGTTGGTTGTTGATGATGGACCTGTTGATCTCCAGGGCTTTGGCTGGTATCGCACGCACGCTTGTCGCGGTCGGTACCGTCAATGATTGGTCCATATTTTTGGCAAGCGCCAAGGATGCACCGCGAAGTGGACTAATAGTTGCATCGTCGATAGCGTCAGTTGATTTGGCTGCAGGACTAACCGGAGCCGAGTGCGGCTGCGTGCTGGTGGGGGCATCAGGCTTGTTGGGTGCGGAGGCGTTCTCGGTGGCGGGAGCTGGCTCCATAGTCGCCGGAGGGGTCGTGGACATCGAGGCACCATTGGTAGCCACTCGATCGCTGTTGCCGTTGGGGGTGAGCGGCGTCGAACCCTGTGGCTCTTGGCCGTTGGTTGATAACCCAGTGCCGTTCGTCAAGACCCCGTTGCTGGTGGCAATAGTATCGGTGGCCGCCGGGTTAGAACTCGCCAGATCATGTGCCGGGAGCCGCCCCTCGGTGGCGACGGCATCGGTTACCGTACTGTTGGCGAAGCGAGGTTCGATGTTGTGACTCTTGAAGTACTGTTGCCAGCTCTGTGGTACCGAGCTCGGATTGTCTCGGTAATGGTCGAGCATCTCTTCGACAAGCCAGTCGTTAGGTCCAAAATCGGTTTCAAAAGTATCAGCCACGCCTGTTTAGTCTAGTCATCATTGCTAGTCGAGGAAAACTCGATGATAACATGGCCGAAGCGTGTCATGGGCGTCGTAGCGCCACAACGGTGTACCAGGCATGCATAGGTTGTATTTTGTTGATTGGCTTGTCGCCACGGTCATCTTGCGTGCCGTTATACAGATTGTCACCTGGGTCAAGAATTTTGGCCCAGGGGTCGAAGCTCTAGGGATGGGTAGAGGAAGACCGCGATTCGGGGTGATCGATGGCATAGATGTCGTTGATCGACTCGAAGTCAAACGACAGGATGTCATGCAATTGCGTGAGTATGTACGCTCGACGCTGGCCGGCGAACGTCGTTTTGCCATGCGTTTTCAGTCGATTGCCAACGTCTTTAGGCCGAGGGTGGTTGGTTATGAGATGCTGGCGCGCTTCGATGTGCCATCCTTCATAACGCCTGATCTCGTCTTTCTTGAGGCAGACAGGATTGGTCTCGGGGCCGAATTAGAGGCATTGGCACTGGCCCGTGCGTTCCAGGAGCGTCGCCGTGTCCCGCGTGATTGCTTTATCACCGTGAACGTAAGTCCACACCTCCTAGGGCATCCGATGGTTCGAATGGTTCTCGATCGTGACTTGAGTGGCGCTGTCATTGAGTTGACCGAACACCAGCCAATTGTAGACCCCGATGCCCTCCGCGACTCACTCACGTGGTTGCGGGCCCGGGGCGCCCTTGTTGCAATGGACGACGCAGGCTCAGGCTATGCCGGACTAGCGATGCTGACCCAAATACGACCTGATATCGTCAAACTTGACCGTCAGCTCGTCAGCGGCATCGACACCGACGAGGTAAAGGCGTTGATGTGTGCCTCGTTTGGAGACTTTGTCGGACGTATCAACGGCTGGCTCCTGGCCGAAGGGGTCGAGACACCATCGGAGCTGGCAAGGGTGGTGCAGATCGGTGTACCTCTGGTGCAGGGTTGGGCGATCGGGCGGCCAACGCTGGCTCCCGAACCCATGCGAGCCGATTTGATCCAATGGCTACGCAGTTACGGGAACACTCGACGAATGCACGTAGATAGCCTTGGGGCGCTGATGGATCCTCTAACCGTGAGGGTCAAAGGAGAGCCTCTCCTGCAGTCCCATGTCGTTACGGTGAACGATAAAGCCCAAGACGCAAGATGCAACCGTGACGATCCAACGGTTGAGCCACTGAATGCCTCGAGCCAGCAGGCCACGATTTGCGTGGTCGACCTCAAAGGCAACATCTGTTCACTATCACTCTCTGAGGAAGGACGATCGTGGGCAGTCGCGCCAAGCCTGGTAGTGCACCCCGAAGAAGGGATTCGCGAAATCGCGGTCCGTGCGCTTAGCCGTCCCCGTGAGACGCGTTTTGACCCTATCATCTGTGTTGACAAGCGGAGTAGACCCGTCGGTATCATCCGCATGGAGCGGATCATTAACTTCCTGGCTGACATTTTTGTTAATAGCGGATCCCTGACGGATCAATCGATTGCGACCGACGCCATCTGATGTGACGTCGCTTTCACGAACCCGTTACGGTGTTTGCTCTGGCGAGAGATGCTCGGTGAGCGAGGTGATAAGTCGAGCCAGCGTCGCATCTTGTGTCTCAGCTCGTTCGGGCAACACGAAGGTTGCGGTGGATCGATAGATTGGATCGCGTTCGGTGAGGAGTCGCTCGAGGTTAGCGCTCTGAGCCAGGGGTCGGCCCACTGGGTCACCGATGCGAACGCGACTGGTATCGACCGTGACCTCGAGATAGACGACGCAGGACGGAGCGAGGAGCAATCGGGTTCCTGGGTGCATGAGGGCTCCGCCGCCTAGCGCGAGCACCGTTCGGGGTCGAGCTGCCACACGCGCGATGCACTCATGTTCGAGCTCACGGAAGCGAGGCTCACCGACCTTACGAAACAGGTCGGCGATGCTCGTGTGGGTCTCGGCCTCGATGAGGAGGTCGCTGTCAAAGAAGGGTATGTCGAGCTGGGTGGCCAGGGCGCTCCCAAGTGTGGACTTGCCTGCACCCATAAACCCGGTGAGTACGATCTGTGGCCAGGTGCGCGTGTCGAATCGGTCGATCATGACCCTTGATGGTAGATCGATCACCCGATACTCGCGCACCCGCGAGATCGCTCGTTCGAAGTGATGCTGATTCGATGGTGTTGACCGTGTCAACGACAGAGCGCCTATTCCCGCAACAGCTGCGCTAGCGCTACGTGGCGGCTGTGATCGGAGGCGAGCCATCATCCATTGTGATGCGGTGCCCGCAGGGACGGGGAGAGGTGGGGGTGTGGCTGATCGCGTTCGATCGCTGTGTGCGATCTGCGTTCGTCCTGATGGGCGACGAATCCAAGTGCGATCGTAGCTTGATGCGGGTCTTGGGCGCTGTGTGTCGGCGGATGTGTCAAGGGACCCGAGGTTGCGGTCTCGTGGGCTCGATCGCGATGCCCACTGGCTCGTCATTGGTGAGCTTGCGTGGAATCGTATGCAGCTGTGTCGACCTTGTCGGTCGGGCCGGATCAAGTGGTGTCGGATGAGGTGGTGTTGGGTTAGTCTTGTGGCGAGCGTGAGAAAGGTTTGCAGTACTAATGACCACATACGATCCTCGGGATTTCATCCCGCACCGGCCGCCGTTTCTTCTTGTCGACCGCATCGACACCCTGGAGCCCGGAGTCTTTGGGCAGGGGAGCTTGTCGGTGTCACCTGAGCTCGAGATTCTAGCCGGTCACTTCCCGGGCAACCCGGTGCTGCCTGGCGTCTATCAGGTCGAGGCCATCGCCCAACTTGGTGCGGCCGTGGTGTTAAGCGATCCCCGGTACGCAGGGACGTTGCCACTGTTCGGGGGCATTGATCGAGCGCGGTTTCGCAGGGTCGTTCGCCCCGGTGATCTGCTGGAACTCTCGATCGAGATGACGAGCCTTTCCGCGCGCGCCGGCAAAGGCCAAGGCACGGCCACCGTCGAAGGAGAACTCTGTTGTGAGGTCAACCTCTTTTTCATCATCGCGCCCGCTGGAGCGTGACGTGCTGCTAGCGACCTGGAATGTCAATTCGTTACGCGCACGCGCCGAGCTGGTGAGCGCCTGGCTCGAGACCCACCAGCCTGATGTCCTGTGTCTTCAGGAGACGAAGGTTCGAGATGAGGACTTTCCCGAGGCGCTCTTTAGCGATCTTGGTTATCAGGTTGCTCATTGGGGGGTTTCGAGTTGGAATGGGGTCGCGCTCGTCACTCGTGAGCCATTGATCGAGCAATCGCTGGGTTTTGGTGGTGATGCCGAAGAGGCTCGGTTCATTACCGGCGAGGTGCATGGCATCCGTGTCTGCTCGGCCTACATCCCAAATGGTCGTGCGCTCGATGATCCGCACTATTTCTACAAGCTTGAGTGGCTCGACCAACTGAGGACGTGGTTGATGGAGGCAATGAACGCAGGCCCAGTGGTGGTGGCTGGGGACTTCAATATCGCCCCGGTCGACGAGGATGTCTGGGATCCGTCGGCGCTAGCCGGTGCCACCCATGTGAGTGAACCAGAGCGTGCGGCGCTCGGTCGCCTTCTCGACCTTGGCTTGTTTGACTGCGGCACGGCGCTCACCACCCAAGAGCCTCGATTTACCTGGTGGGACTACCGCCAGGGTGCCTTTCGCCGAGGGATGGGGATGCGAATCGATCTCGTGCTAGCCTCAGCGTCGTTGCGAGAGCAGCTCGGTTCTTATCGCGTTGATCGTGAGACCCGAGCCGCGCCGAAGCCATCTGATCACGCGCCCGTGATCGTGGAGTTTCGCATCGACTGAGTCCATTGAGGTGGTGGACGACCGATCGCGCTCGGTGCCAACGCCAACGAGGGCGCGTGAGTGGTGCCAGCACCGTCGTGCTGTGCTGGCAGGGTGGTCCATGTGATGGCAGATCATCGGTTGGTGAAGGCGTCTGTGGTGATGGTTGAGCGGTCATTGATGTCGTGGCACCGATCGTTTACAGCGTCGATTACAACCTTGTTCGACTTGAGCGATAGGCGGTGTCGGAAAGGGTCCGAGGGGCTGCGCGAATGACAGCCACCGTGTCGATCATTTGGATAGGCAGCTTCTGGAACAAAGGCTTCGCTAGCAACAGTGAGGCAGTGTCATGGGGCCAACCGTTAGGAAGTCTTGGTAAACCATTCATTTGGTGAGTTCAGCCATGAGGCGGTCGATGAGCTGTGGCGACTCCATCAGAAGTGGCGTCGTCAGCGTGGTGACGAGCGCGTGTCGATCGTTTGGGCGCTGACGGGTGAGTCGTCTCAGATCGGCATCGGAGAGGATCAGATAGGCCGGCAGCTTGCGCTCCTTTGCCACGATGACACGCCAGCGATCGAGTTTGGTTGCCAGCGATGGAGCGCCGCCGGTGGCGATGGAGGCTGGGGTGGTCATGACCTCGCCAAAGGGGAGGTGTGTGAGCATCTCCGACGGTCGCGTGCTCGGCTTTGACCAGCTGATCGTCAGAGAGTCAGTCGCGCGCGTCATGGCAACATAGAGCAGGCGACGCTCCTCATCGAGTAGCGACTGCGCTAGCCCTCGTCGCGACGGATAGCTGCGGTCGCCAATGCCGATGAGGTGGACGTGATGCCACTGGAGCCCCTTGGCGCGATGGAACGTCGTGATGGAGACGGCTTCGATGCCTTTAACCTGCAAACCCCTGAGCAGTTCATCGAGTGCCCCATAGTCGGCGGCTGGATCCTGCCGCCGCAACTCGGTGGCCACCTCAAGGAGGAGCCGCTGATTGGTCCGAGATTCCGGGGTGGAGACGATCAGGGCCTCCTCGATCATGTCGCAGATCTCACTGATTGCCAGGCGTTCGGTGCGCGCGGTGCGCATGAGGTCGATCACGGCTGGCGCTGATGCTAGCGGCGTCATGCCGAGGACGCTGTGGGGTATCTCGAGGCGTCCAAACACCTCCTCAACCGTTCTTAGCTGCCGAATCGTCCGTGCCAGCACTGCCATGGAGGCGTAACTAACCCCACGATAGTGCAGTTCCTGGATCTTGTGGGCCGCCATCTCGGCCTCGGCTCGCCCGGTCGCTGCCTCGAGGAGTTGGGGGGATTGCCCCCCTTGGCGTTGGGCTCGTACGTGTAGATCCAGCCCCGGGTCGATGACCGGGTTGGCTGCGTCAACCAGTGAGGCGGTGGATCGGTAGTTGACAGAGAGTGCGACGCGCGTCAATGTCGGAACCCGCTCATGAAGCTGAGCCATGAGCCTCGGATCCGATCCGTTCCAACCATAGATCGATTGATTTGGATCTCCCACCACGGTCAGCCCGCTCAGGTCGCCACCCATCCACCGCTCGATGAAGCGCAGCTGTAGTGGGTTGACGTCTTGGAATTCATCGATGTAGACCCATCGAGCTTGAAGACGGAGTGCCTCCCCAACCCCGTCGTTGCGTGCGACCAGCTCGGTCGCGATGCGCACCACATCGGTGAGGTCTATGAGGTGCTCGCGCGCTTTCGCCCGCTCCATCGCCACCATGATGGAAATGAGCTCATCTGGGTCAGCGATACCTACGAAATCTCGATGCTCGCTGAGATCGGTGGCGTTAAGGCCGTGGGCACGAAGGCGGTCAATCTCAGCGGCGACGGCTCGACGACGGGACTCTCCCAATTTTTGTTTGGACTCGCCCACCAACACCCAGGGGTCTCCGATCAGGCGAGGCATCGACCTACCGAGCATACCAAGGCCGTCACGCACCAAGCCCAGCGCATGTGAGTGGAACGTCCCGCACGGGGGTGGTGCCTCATCGATAAGGCGATAGAGCCGCCTCGATACCTCCCATGCCGCGGCTCGGGTGAAGCTGATCGCTACCGATCGGGTGCTTTGCACCGTGTGGGTAGCGATCTGATAGGCGATGCGATGGGTCAGGACTCGCGTCTTGCCCGAGCCAGCCGCCGCGACGATGAGTAGAGGAGCCGGCGCAACGACGGCCTCACGCTGCTCCCGGCTAAGACCCCTGAGGAGCTCTTCGGCATCCACCATGGATTAGCGCGGTTTGGCGGGCGCCGCGCAGCAGAACCAGGGCTCGCTCATCACCGCCGGATTGGGTGCCTCGACTCGTGGCCGATAGTCCTCGCGGACATGTAGTTCGTTGGCTTCGTAGACCGCCTCGGCGATGTGGCGAAAGGTTTGGCCAAAGCTCGCATCGCCAGCGTCGCTCGCGATGCGATAGAGCCGATCCTGGAGTTGGGGTAGGCGAGCATCGCGATAGCGAACCCGATAGCCCATCACGTCTGCGTCGTAGGCCCCAAAGTCGTCGTTGCCGATCGGGAGGAGGGAGTTGGTTGGCGTCAGGAGCTCGATCGAGTACTGGATTGGCTCTACGACCTCGATCACGTCCGACTCGATGACGAAGTCGATGATATCCACAAGGTCATGCATCTCGGCCCACGGATTAAAGGGGACGAAGGTTGGATGCATACCAATGTCATGGCGGTAGAGGAGGTCTCTCGCAACGGCCACGTCGGCTGCCTGGTGGCCCTTGTCAAGGTGGGCAAGTACCTCGTCGTTGAGGCTTTCAACGGCGGAGATGACGAAGTTGACGTGGTGCTGACCAAGTCGTGGAAGGAGATCGCGGTGCCGGAGGATCTCTGAAATCTTGGTCGTGATGTCAAACGTAACCCAGGGCGCTTTTTCTGCCAACGCTTGCAGGACGGCCAGCGAGTGTCGAGGCGCATTGAGAAAGTCGGGATCACCGAAGCTGATGTGCTGGGCTCCGGCCTCAATCTGGGCGAGGCCGTCGGCTACGACTGCCTCTGCGTCATTGACGGCGATTCGTCCGTTCCAGATGGCGGCCACCGGGCAGTGGAGGCAACGGTGTCGGCAACCAACCGACGTCTCCAGGTAGCCGGTCACGAGGTCGCGGTCGTCGATCCTGACACTTCGATACTGCTCAAGTGGCGCTAAGACGGAGCGATCGACTCGATAGGGCCGTCGACCAGTTACACGCGGTTTGGCCTCCGATGCTGTCGTCGAGGCCGGCGCTAAGATGGCGGCGATCTCGGCAGGGCTCGCACGATCGAGCCAGATGGCGGTGGGGGGATGGGCAAGTGATTCTTTCAAGACGTTGGCATAGAGCCCCACCACGATCAGGGTGCGCTTGGGCTGACCCACCTCGAGCGCGGCTAACAGATCCTTCGCAACGAGCGCTCCGGTGAGCATGGGAGCCGTGATGACCAGCTGTTCAACCTGGTTGATCGCATCAAGGGCCACGTCAAAGGGTACCTTTGTGAGGTCCAAAACCTGGAGTGACCCTTCAGGCATCTCGGCCGCAAGTTCGGCTCCAAACTGGGGTTGATGGCCAAGCTCATAAGTCGAGACGAAGAGTGCAGACATCCCAAGCAGTCTAGTAGACCGGGTCGATCCGAATCTCGAGCAAGCCCGCTGCTCGGGCGAGCGCTTGCCTTACGCGGCTTTGACCAGGATCTTGGGCAAAGATGAATCCAAGATAGCGATCGGTGAACGGCGGTGGGAACACGTGTGTCCCATTCGCCACGGTGATCTCGATGCCGACAATCCCACCGACGCTACGCGCAGCATCGATACCCGCAACCCCGGCGAGAATCCCCTCGCGTGGTGTCGGGATCATGTAGATGCCAACGGTCTTGTGTAGCGGTCTTGCGATGCGGGTGTCACCAAGGGCCCGAGCGAGGATGATGTCCTCGAGACGCTGTCCATCACCAAAGCGCAGGGCCGCTGAACAACGACCCCCGATGGAGCGTGGGGCGATCTCGAGGATGGTGGCTCGCTCGTTTGCGAGGCGGAGTTCGGCGTGGATCGGCGTATCTTTGAGACCGAGGGCTCGGATGCCGCGTTCGAGGGTGCTGGTGAGTTCACGCCGTTCTCGTTCTGTCAGATGCGCAGGCCCGATATAGGTCGATTCCCAAAAGTAAGGTCCAGTACCTATGTCGGGTTTGGCAAAGATCATGAGGATCTCGAGTTGATCGCCATGGACGATGCCTTCGATCGCGAACTCTGCGCCTTCGACGTAGCGTTCTAGCAGCACTGGTGCCGACGGGTCTTGGACGCGACTGAGCAGGTCGAGCGCCTGGTGGAGATCGTTGCGATGGGCACGGATGACGCCTCTCGAAGCGGTCCCATGGGTCGGCTTGATAATGAAATCGTCACCAACGGAGTCGACGAGGGTCTCGAACTCCTTCCGGGTTTGTGACTTGAGGGCAGCGATCGTAGTGACGACAAACGAGGGCTGATTGACCTCTGCTAGCGCGAGTGCTTCGCGTAACGTGGCCTTGTCGATGGCGCGTTCGACCATGGCGGATCGCTCGGTTGTGAGACCGATTGCGTCGCTGAGTCGGGCTGCCAACCGAGTGGAGACCTCGTCGACGCCGAGAACAATCGAGGGAGCACGGGTAAAGAGGAGCTCTTCGATCCGGGCGAGTTCTTCGGGTGTTGGTTGCATGCTCTCGATTGCGAGGTTTTGGTCTCCAAGGGGTAATTCGGCGTCGGTGACGACCGTGAGCTGTTGGGAGGCTCGCTGAGCGGCCTGTAGGAAGGCATCCGCCCGGTAACTCTCAGCCGGGACGACGAGGACGATGTGTTCCATGTGTCTAGAATGGTACCATGAGCGATGCACGTTGGCGTGCTGGCACCAGGTGAACCGGTCGATCGAGCGATCGATGATTGGTTAGCTTGGGTGCTCCAAGGGGCAACACCAAGGTGTTGTCTGCTTGACAGGATATCACTTCATCGAAGTGAGGAACGGGAGCCATGAGCGATTTTCGAGTAACCGATGCAGCGGTTGAGGTGGTCTTAGAGGCGTTGGCTGATGAGGGTTCGCCAGATACGCTCGCGCTTTGGATCGAGGTGGCGGGTAATGATGGAACATCATTCCTCTACGACGTCTATTTCCAAGAGCTTGCTCAGGTAACACCAGGAGATGTGCAGTCGCGTTTTGGGGACCTTAACGTGGTGGTACCCCAAGCATCTGTTGAACGGCTTACCGGCGCGACGCTGGAGGTGGGTGATGACGGCGAACTCGCGATTGTGAACCCAAACACCCCAACGCCAGAGGCGAGCGATCTGCCCGACTTCGGTCCTGAGGCGCTCGCGAATGACTTGGCGTTGCGGGTGAACGCCATTCTCTCGGAGCAGGTCAATCCGGCCATTGCCGCACACGGCGGTTACGCGGAGCTCGCGGGCGTCGTGGACAGCCGAGCCTACGTACTGATGGGCGGGGGCTGTCAAGGTTGTGGATTGGCGGCGATGACGCTTTCCCAGGGCATCGCAACGGCTATTCAAGATGCCGTTCCTGAGATCGTCGAGGTTGTCGACGTGACCAACCACGCTGCCGGCAACAACCCGTATTACCAGCCGGCTAAGAAGTAACGTCGTCGACTGTCAGATGGCTGGCTTGACCGTCTGATCGGTCGGGGGTCGGGGGTAACGCGCGGCCGGTGACTCAGATTATTGCATAACCGAGCGCATCGCCGCCGAGGGTTCGCATTGACCGAGTGCTAGTCCTTTCCATTCTGCAGAGCGCTCGATCCCACAGAGCGCTCGATCCCACAGAGCGCTCGGTCCCACAGAGCGCTCGATCCCGTAGAGAGTGCCTTCGATTGGTCGTTGTCGGATCGTGGATATTCGATCAAGGGTCTTTGGGTCCACCTTTACGATGGTTTCTCGTGGTGGGCCTTGTCGCCATGGGACCAAGCTTGTATGGATCAGTTGCGTAAGCAAACGAGTCGATCGCGACCGGCTTGATGGTTGCGAATGTGGTGTGACGGCTCCTTTGTGCCCAGTGGTCACGGTTCGCTCAGTCAGAGACGAGACGGCCACTCGGCCAAATCGCCACCGGCTGGCCCAGATCATGGGCTGATTGCCTGGGCCATCTGGTCTTGTGGCGGGGGAGGCGGTTGCTATTACGCATACGTAGAGATCGAGCTGACCTAGAAAAAAGCCGAGAGGCCATTCGATCGATGATCGGATAGCCCCTCGGCAATAGTTAGTATCGGTCCCAGAGGCATAGCCCCTTGATGGAGACTTAGGCCTTGACGAGCTCGATTTCGAGGTTGATGGTGACTTTGTCACCAACGACCACGCCACCACCGTCGACGGCAGCATTCCACTCGATTCCGTACTCCTTGCGGGAGAGCTCGCCGGTGGCACTAAAGCCAGTGCGGACACCGCCGTAAGGGTCGGCTTGGGTTCCGTTGAATTCGAGGTCGAGTTCGATAGGCTTGGTGATCCCTCGAATGGTGAGGTCTCCAACGAGCTTCCAATCGTCGCCGTTTGGACGGATTGCCGTGGAGACAAATTCGATCGTTGGGTACTTATCGGCTTCGAAAAAGTCAGCGCTGCGCAGGTGATTGTCACGTGCTTCATCACGGGTGGTGATCGACCCTACCTCGATGGAGGCGGTGACCGAGCTCTTGGTCACGTCATCATCGATGTTGGTGGTAGCCGTGAACTTCTCGAAGTGCCCTCGAACCTTCGAGACCATAAGGTGGCGAACCGTGAACTCGACGCTCGAGTGAGCGGGATCCAGATTCCATGCTCCGGGGGTGATTCCGAGATCTTTTGCTGACGTTGTTGCCATGTCTTGTTCCTTTCATAAGTCGGTTAGAATAAAACACAGTATAAACGAAATAATTGCGGGTGCAACCAAATATGCGAGAATGTGGTAGTTCATCGGTCAAAACGTCGGCGCTTGGTGCCTTTCGGTCGATCTTGGCTGCGCACGCCCGGCTGCTTTGGCAGCTGGATCTTGAATTGAACGAACGCCATGGCCTAAGCTTTGCGGACTTTGAGGTACTGCTCCATCTTGACGCTGCTCAAGGTGGTGAACTGCGCCTGTCCGAGTTAGCCCAACTTGCGCTGCTATCGCGCAGCGCCCTTTCTCGGCGAGTCGATTCACTGGTTTTGATGGGTTGGGTCGCCCGGCGAAGTTGTCCAACCGATCGACGTGGCACCTTCGCGGTGCTGACGGAGGCGGGTCGGGACAAGCTAGGGGAGGCACTATCGACCCATGATCGAGTTCTCACCCGCATGCTGGCGGACCGCCTCGGTGACGATGAACTGATGAGTCTCCAGATCGCACTCGACGAGGTTGCCAACAGCGAGGCATAGGCCCTGGTGTGAGGGATCACCCCTGGCGCTTGAGTCCTAAGTAAAAAAAGAGAGTAGCACAGGTGGCAGGTCGAGGATTTCGCGCTGATGAAGCGGAGATGGTTCGGTCTGATAATGGGCCTTCTTCGTTGGCTAGCAAGTACGTGATGGTTGTTGTCACATGACGCCTATCGGATAGTCCAGCAGTGCAAGGCTCGATAGTCGAGTCAACGCCGTTAAACCGTTTAGGCAAGTCGGTAATCGATCGGGGCTGGTTTCGCCGACAATCCCTTGCGCGGTGGCTGCACACGTGTCTGGTATATCATCGCCAAGGCAATGTTTAGCTCAGGTCGCGTGGGCGTTCAACTCGCCAATGGTAGGGATCTCGCCAGCAGGTGCTCCGGTTTGTCCGACCCACTACTATCGGTGTCGATGCTCGAGTTCACCAACGACTCCGACGTTGGCTCGCAGTAGAACCTATGCAAGCGATGCGTGGCCATCATGGTTTCATCATTGCCGTTGAACCATCGCTGG